>JASFYZ010000076.1:0-9239 GCA_045046665.1 Desulfobacterium sp. | reverse complement strand
GGGAGTCAGAGCTTATTGATTTACCATTTATAGATCCCAGATGGCTATTATTTCATATATTTTGCCTTGGTTAAACGGTAGATTAAAAACGTCTGAGTCCCTAATATATAATTGATGAACACACGAAGAGGAGAAGAAGAACATGAATAAAAGACCATCAATATTTGATCTTTACAAAATGAAAAAAATGGGTGAAAAAATTGCCTGGCTGACATCCTATGATTTTCCCACCGCGCAATTTGCCCAGGAAGCAGGAATAGAAATGATACTTGTCGGGGATAGTCTCGGGATGTGTGTGTATGGATACAATGGCACCGTTCCCGTAACCATGGACCAGTGCATAACACATTGCGATGCTGTTCGCCGCGGCGCTCCCAACTGCTTTGTAGTGGGTGACATGCCCTTTGGCAGTTACCAGTCCTCAGATGAAGAAGCTGTCAATAACGCGGTCCGTTTCCTCAAGGAAGGAGATGTGGATGCCATAAAGCTGGAAGGCGGTGCCCGGATAGTAAGCCGTATCAGGGCGATTACCGATGCCGGGATTAATGTTATAGGCCACATCGGTCTCACTCCCCAGAGTTCTGGTCAATTAGGTGGGCACAAAGCTCAGGGTAGAACGGCTGAAACGGCCAAATTGGTAGTGGAAGATGCCCTTGCAGTCCAGGAAGCAGGGGCAAAAATGCTTCTCGTAGAAGCCGTTCCTCCTGAAGTGATGGCCTGCATTTGGGAAAAGCTGACCATTCCGGTGCTCTCCATCGGCGCTGGCCCCAATTGTGACGGCCAGCTTCTGATAGTCAGCGATATGATTGGCCAATTCCAGGCGTTTACCCCAAAGTTCGTTAAAAAATATTGCAACATAGCAGAAACGGTTGTCAAGGCCATGGAAGCATATGTCGCAGACGTTAAATCAGGACGTTTCCCGGATGAAGACCAATATTGCTATCACATGCTGGATGGTGAGAAGGCAAAATTCGACGATTTGCTTAAAGTCTCTTAAAAATCCGGCTTAAAGCCAGGATGAATAATAATGATTGTTTTTGCCCTTTGTTAATCCGTAATTCAAGAACAAGGTGCCTTGTTCGATGGGAGACAACGGGGGCGTTTTAATGATAGGCGAAACTTAATTTAGAGGAGATACTCAGAATGAAGGCTTTTTATGATAAAATTTTGTCCCGAAATTCGTTTATTGGTTTTTTGATTCTTCTTTTTTCATTGATTTCAACGACAGCTTTTTCAAAGACACATGTAATAAAACTGGGATTGATTGCGCCCATGGGGCATCCAGTTGAAATCGCCTCGAATCTGTTTAAAAAAGAGGTTGAACAAAATAGCGGGGGTAAGATCAAGGTGATAGTTTATCCCGGCGAGCAACTCGGCGGGGAGATCGAGTTGCAGGATCAAGTTGCCCTTGGAACGATTCAGGCCGCAAATATCGGAACTCCGGTCATGAGTGCCAAGCACAAGAAACTGGATATCCTGAATATGTACTATCTTTGGAACAGTGTGGATCATATGAATGCGGTTTTAAACGGCCCCATTGGAAAGATACTCTGGGAGGAGTATTCTGCTAAAAGTGGTGTTGAAGTCGTCAGTTCGAACTGGCTACAGGGGACACGCCATACCATGACCCAAAAGCCTGTGTCCGTTCCTGCAGATCTTAAAGGAATTAAAATTAGAGTGACCGCCGGTGTACCTCTTTATAACGACCTTTGGAAGGCAATGGGCGCAAACCCTGTTCCGTTAAGCTTTCCTGAAGCCTACCCCTCAATGAAAACAGGGGTTGTTGATGCCATTGAACTGCCGTTTCAATGGATGGTGAAAGCCGGCTTCACCGACCTGGGTCAATACGTAGACCTGACCTCCCATTACATTTATACGAATGTTCTCATTTTCAATAAGCGATGGCTGGACAAGCTTGATGACAATTTCCAGACCATTATCCGTGATGCGGCAGACAAAGCCGGCAAATTCAACACCAAGCTTGTGCTGGAAAATGAAGAGGTCCTGAAAAAGAAGATCGAAGCCAAGAATATTCAGTTTGTTTCAGTAGATCTGAAATCCTTTCAGGACTCTGTCCAACCGGTTTATGAAAAGAATATGAATATCTGGGGGAAAGAACTGTACCAACAGATCATGGAACAGGGCAAGGTGTTTGAATAATATTTCTGTCGTCAGTCAATCGTCAGTCAAATCATGCTCGGACCTTGAAGGTTAGGGGCTTCATAATAATAAAACTACCCATTTTTGCATGCAGAACTCCGGATAGTCGGTATGGAGTTCATTGATATTGGGTATATTATTTTCTATAAACTCCCTTAGGCCTCGGGGTCCGGGCCAAACAGAAAAAGAGGTCCGAGTTAATGGTTCCAATTAAACGAAATACAATGGATAAGATCCTTGGAAAATGGTTGCTGCCCAACCTGGTTGGGGTTTTGTTCGCCATAATTCTTGTGCTCTCTTGGATGCAGGTCTTCCGCAGGTATGTTATCGCCAATCCCGCAACCTGGACCGAGGAAATATCCCGTCTCCTCCTGGTGTGGGCCACATTTATTGCGGCCGCAGTTGCCGTTTATCAAGATGATTTAATGCGGATCGACATTTTCACTTCAAGACTGAGTCCCAAAGCAAGCGCTATTTTTAACGTTATTATCGGCATCCTGGTCTTTTTCGTCGGCTTTGTATTGCTCTGGTACGGGGGGCAATTTTATCAATATAGTGCCGGGGATTTCTCCACCTCTCTGGGGTATCCGCGGAATCTATTCTATCTTCCCGTCCCTGTCGGTGGCGGACTCATGTGCTTTTTTTCCACAACTAATATTTTGCGTCAATTCAGGTTTTTAAGACAAAGAAAGGAGTTTTGATGCTGATCACGATAATATCCATCCTGATTTCATTGATGCTGTTGGGTATACCTGTGGCATTTGCCATGGCCATAATTACCATCGGCTATTTTTTGATGACGGATATCTCTCTGCTTTCGTTTATCCAGCGGGCTTCTCTGGGAGTCGACTCCTACACCCTTTTAGCCCTTCCCTTTTATATTCTTGTTGGAAAATTAATGAATGAGGGAGGGGCAACAAAACGGATATTAAAACTCGGTTCTGCGCTGGTGGGCGGAATCCCGGGAGGGCTGGGCCAGGCCAATATTCTGGCGTCCTTTATATTTGCCGGGATCTCAGGCTCGGCTGTTGCCGATGCCGGCGGGCTGGGGGCGGTTGAGATTGAAGCCATGAAAAAGGCCAAATACTCATCCCGGTATGCAATTGGGGTGACGGCGGCCTCCTCAACTGTAGGACCGATTATTCCCCCCAGCATCATCATGATCGTCTACGGAATTTCAGCCGGTGTTTCAATCGGTAATCTTTTCCTGGCCGGTATTATACCTGGCATAATCATGGCTATCGCGATGATGTTCATGGCCGCATATTTGGCTAAAAAGGAACCTGCCGTTGAAAAACTGAAATTCGATTATTTAAATGTTGTGGGCATCTTCCCGCAGGCAATCCCTTCGCTTGCAACACCGGCGATCATCATTTTCGGGATATTGACCGGTGTTTTCACCGCAACAGAATCCGGGGCGGTTGCCGCATTGTATGCTTTTATTGTCGGATTTGTCATTCATAGGGAGCTGACCCTTATAAAAGCCTGGAAGGCGATTGTAGAGACTATCTTGGATTCGGGCGGGATATTGCTGATCATGGCAATGGCACAGGCTTTCAGCCTGGCATTGACCCTGGAAGGCGCACCGACCGCAGCTTTGGAAACCCTTATGGGTCTAACGTCAAGTCCCTTAATCCTGTTTTTCCTTTTGGCAGCTGTCTTTCTGCTCCTGGGCTGTTTTATTGAGGCCATTGCGATTGTGACGATGACCATTCCGGTTGTACTTCCAGTACTCCAGCAGAACGGAATCGATCCGGTTCACTTTGGTATCATTCTATCGCTTATTATGTCCATCGGCACCATTACACCGCCTCTGGGGATTGTCATGTTTACCCTTTGTCGCGTGACCGGAACCAGTATCGAGAAGTTTTCCCTGGCCATTTTTCCATGGCTGGTCCTTTTGCTGGGCGTCACGGCAGTGCTGATTTTAATGCCGGATTTGGTGTTATTCATACCCAATTTAGCGGCATCTTTCTTTAAATAATTTTGAAGTTACTTTTTTGTAAGGGAGTTAAGAATGTCATTTTCACCAAATTTTGAACGCCTTCAGAGGGCAGTAAAACATCAGGAAGCTGATCGGGTACCTTTTTGCGAGCCGGATATCGGATATGGGATTCAAAGCCAATTTCTGGGCAGGGAAGTGCGCCCGGATGATATTCCTTCACAGATCGAATTCTTTCAGAAGGCCGGATATGACTATGTGCCTGTTGCCGTCAGCCTGATGCGGCCCGGCAAAGTTACCGAGGAGTCAAAAATCACCAGAATCCTTCGTCAGATGGTCTTGGAAAAAAATCCAGAAGAGACGAATTCAGATGCATGGAACCTTGAATATACAAGCTTCATCCACGAAAAAGAGGATTTCCTTAAGTTTCCCTGGGATGCATTGGAGGAGATTGACTTTTCTTTGATGAACCAGGTGACAGGCAACCTTCCGGACGGAATGAAGGCCATTGTGCTGTCCGGTAAAATCTTTACCCTTTCCTGGATGCTCATGGGATTTAACAATTTCAATCTTCAACTGGTGATGAATCCTCAACTCTGCAAAGATGTCATCAATGCCATCAGCAAGATTCAGATAAAAGCATTGGAGACAATTCTGAACAAGGACGAGGTTGGTGCCGTCTGGATTGTGGATGATATCGCTTATGGCACAGGGCCCATGATCTCTCCGACCATGTTAAATGATTTTTTATTCCCTTGGTATAAAAAGATCGCGGATCTCTGCCATGAAAGTGGAAAATTCGTCATCCATCACTCTGACGGTAATATGCGCAAGCTGCTGCCTTACTTGATTGATATCGGTATTGATATGTCTCATCCGGTGGATCCCACCTGCATGGATATTTTCCAGACCAAAAAAGATTTTGGGGATAAGATTGCCATTTGCGGGAACGTTCCCAATGAAATGTTGAGGAACGGGACCAGAGAAGAAGTCAAAGAATACACGCTCAAGCTGATCAAGGCGTGCGCTCCCGGAGGGGGATACTGCATGGCATCAGGGAACTCCGTACCGGACTGGTCCAATTTTGACAATTATAAAACCATGCTGGAAACCACACTTTCCCATGGGTATTATGACTCCCTGGCTGAGTAAGGGAGTTCATGGAAAATAATATACCCAATGCTAATGAACTCCATAGCCACTATTCGGAGTTCTCCATGCAAAAGTGGGTAGATTTATTATCATGAATTCCCTAACACATGCTGGTCCCCATTCCACATTATAACAGAGCGCATATTATTTAGGAGTCTTTTACAATGGATACGCAACTGACCGATTTGGTCTGTTTAAATACAAAGGATAACGTCGGTTTGGCCATACAAGGTTTGTTGTCAGGGGCCTCCATCAAGGATGGTGATCTGATCTGCCAAGAGGATATACCGGCCGGACATAAAATGGCACTGACGTTTATCGGCAAGGGCGACCCTGTAATCAAGTATGGTTCTGTTATCGGATTCGCACGAAATGATATCCCCAAAGGGACCCATGTCCATACGCACAACGTTTACGTTTCAGAGGTATCAACAAAAAAGTATGAGGTAGGAACAAAAGTCAGCAGAACCCGTTTTCGCGACCCTGCTTCCCGTCCGACGTTTGACGGGTACCTTCGTCCGAGCGGTCAGGTTGGAACCCGAAATTATATCGGCATTCTGTCAACAGTTAATTGTTCTGCTTCTGTGGCCCATTTTATTGCAGACAAAGCAAACAAAATCTATGCCGGCAAGTATGAGGGGTTTGACGGGTTCGTTGCAATCAGTCACGGTGCAGGGTGCTGTATGACCATTGGCGGTGAAGGATTGGCGTATCTCCAAATGGCATTGGCCGGGTTTGCTATGAATCCGAATTTTGGAGGCATCCTTGTAGTCGGGCTCGGGTGTGAGGTGAACCTTGTCAACACCTTTCTGGAAGCAGGCAATTTGAATGAGAGTCCTCTGTTAAAGACTCTGGATATTCAAAACCTGGGAGGAACCCGGAATACGGTTTCAAAGGGCCTTGAGCTGATTGATGCCATGATTCTGGATGTTGTGAGTATCAGACGTCAGCCGATTTCAGTTGAGCATCTGGTGGTGGGTCTGGAGTGTGGCGGTTCCGATGCTTATTCCGGTATTACATCCAATCCGAGCCTGGGGGCTGCTGCCGATCTTGTTGTTGAAAATGGCGGTACGGTTATTCTGGCAGAAACCCCTGAAATATACGGCGCCGAGCATCTTCTGATTGAGAGGGCCTCTTCTCCAGAGGTCGCCAAGAAGTTGATGGACCGTATCAGTTGGTGGGAAGCCTACACCAAAAAGCACGATGCCCAGCTCAACAATAACCCCACCCCTGGTAATAAAGCGGGCGGTATCAGCACCATCTTAGAGAAATCACTGGGAGCAGTGGCAAAGGCTGGCACCACAAACCTGAACGAAGTCTATACCTATGCTGAGCCGGTCAATTCAAAGGGTCTAGTTTTCATGGACACGCCCGGGTATGACATCGTATCCGTTACCGGTATGATTGCAGGAGGCGCAAACATGGTCTGTTTTACAACCGGGCGTGGAACGGTTGTGGGATTCAAGCCGGTTCCCTGTCTGAAATTGGCCTCAAATACGCCCCTGTTTGACTCGTTGTCTGACGATATTGATATCAACTGTGGTCTGGTTTTAGACCAGGGGGTCCACATTTCTCATATGGGGGAAAAGATTTTTAAAACCATTTTGAAAGTTGCTTCAGGCAAATTAAGCAAAAGCGAAGCCCAAGGGTTCGGTGATAGGGAGTTTGTTCCCTGGCATATCGGTGCTGTTTTGTAGTCCACAGGAAACCTAAGGTATTTCCTCTTGCGTAAGCGTCTCTCAGAATCTTGTCCATCCGTAGGGCCTGCCCCGGAGGAGAAGTTTTAACCTTCAGACACACTTTTGAAAATATGCCCAAATTCTCAAATTCTGAATTATTTGATCGCAGAAACCGAGACAAATGGACAACGGGTACAGCGGATATACTACAAAGGGCAAAATCTGAGGTGCAAAGAAAACTTAAAACCTATCGCTCGGAGCCGATCTTTGCCGGATAGGTTTGAATAGCAAGAAAATAATGGACGAATACGTCTGCAAACATAAAAGATAAAAGAGGAGAATCAAATGACAAATTTCAATTTAATGACCGATGCCTTAGTGGCCTGCGATGAAGCAACCCTCACCGACCTGATCAATGAGGCACTAACAGCGAATGTGCCTGCCGACGACATTCTCAACAAGGGACTCATCGTCGGCATGGATATTGTTGGAGAACGCATGGAATCCGGGGACATGTTTATCCCTGAAGTCCTGATGGCGGCCCAAACTATGGGCAACTGCGTGAAAATCCTCAAACCCCTTCTCGGAGACAGCGACAGCGCATCAGGCGGTTCCGTGATCATCGGCACCGTAAAAGGGGACCTCCACGATATCGGCAAGAACCTGGTGGCCATGATGATGGAAAGTGCAGGGCTCACCGTCCACAATTTGGGCGTTGACCTTGCCCCTGAGGACTTTGTGGCTGAAATCAAAAAGAAAAAAGCCCAGATCGTCTGTCTGTCTGCGTTGCTTACCACCACCATGCCGGCAATGAAACAGACCGTGGATGCCATTGTGGAGTCAGGGCTTCGAGAACAGATCAAAATATTGGTGGGCGGTGCTCCTGTGACCCAAGCCTTTGCCGATGAAATCGGGGCCGACGGTTTTGCAGCCAGTGCCGGTTCTGCCTCTAAATTAGCCAAATCATTTATCAATTAAGGAGAATATGATGTTTGAAGTTATCGGTGAACGCATCAACACCTCCAGAAACCTGGTTCAGGTGGCCGTGGCTGACCGGGATACAGATTATATTATAATATGATATGATGTACAAAAACAGCAGGAGGCAGGCACCACTTTTATCGATGTGAATGCCGGTACCCGCATCGGCCATGAAACAGAAGATATGAAATGGCTTCTGGACACAAGACAACCTGTTCGTACGATCCCGTTAGCCTTGGACAGTCCAGATCCCCAAATCCTGGAAATAGCATATGCATTGGTTAACAAAAAACCAATGGTTAATTCCATCAGCCTCTAAAAAGAACGCTTTGATACCATGATGCCCTTTTTAAAAGGAAAAGATTGCAAAATAGTCGCCCTTTGCATGGATGATTCAGGCATGCCGAAAACGTCAGAAGATATTATTAATCGTACAATAATTGTATCTTATTTAAACTTCCGGGTAAGATAAAAAAACTAATTTTTAGAAATAAATGATTGCCAATTTTTTCTCGTAGCAATAGGATTGCTTCCCATCAATACAGCAAACTTCACTAAGATATTAGAAAGTATCCAACCCGACTTAGAACAAGTAGAAGGTCAGGCATCAAAGAAAGCTGTGTCGACCCTATTAAACATAGTAGAGGAGTCAGTAGCTGAAAGCACTATATTAAAGAATGAAAATAAAACGTTAAAAGATGAAATAAATCGCCTTAAAAGAGAGCAGGGTAAGCCCGACATAAAGCCCAAGAAAAAGAAGAAAGATGGGCATCCTTCATATACCCTCAAAAAGGGCTTGATCATAAGATCTGCTATTATGGGGAGGTGTCAGACTTGTGTTATTGGAGCCTGACCTCATTGGCACACCAATTGTGACGGGTGGCCCACCTTATGGTCAAACCCAAACTTTTAAAATTGTCAAGGTTTTTCCGATATTTTTTTTCAACAGGCTGTTACGGAACTAAAAGCATTTTCACAAAAATACCATATGAGATAGTTGTCATTTCATAAACTACCACATATTGTGATTGAATTTATAAATAATGCATTCCGCAACAGCCTGTCGACATAAAAAATGACACAGCTTTTGGATTATATTTCGGTTGAAATAAAAAGAGATTGACAAACAAACCAAACACTTTATGATATAATCATACCAACATTGCATGGTGGTTTTTAAACTAAATGGAAATATGATAAATTAAAAAATCAAAAGAATCTTAAAAAAGAAATCCTGTAAAAATTTAGATCCCTTGGCATATTGGGCAGCTCTTAATACATGGCAATGAAAAATTTTTATTTTATTTTTAACTCTAAAGATATAA
>JASFYZ010000075.1:0-4120 GCA_045046665.1 Desulfobacterium sp. | reverse complement strand
CATAACCCAACCCTAAAGGGCTGGGCTTGAATAGTTTCGGCCTTATATCCCAAGCCTAAAGGCATGGGTTTTACGGCCGAGCCTATAAATTCTGCCCCTACGTTACACAGGGCTCCGGCATCATGGCATGACATCATTTATCTTATCTGATGGAACATTTTACCACATAATTTTCCACCGCTTTTTGAAGCGCCAGTATTTCCTGATCCTGAAAAAATCGATCTTCCAACTCAAAAAAAGAGGGATTTAATACCGATACATTCCGGGAACAATGCTGTAGGACATAGTGGGAGGCACCCTTTATCATCCCACCGATATCCCCCATGATGGCCAGATCAATAAAGGGATGGACACAGGTGGTTCTAAACTCGTAGGCCGGGGCACTTTCCATGAGAATCTTCACCGTTTCCATGATGGCCTCCCCCTGGAAATCGCCTTTTACAAGGGAGGGGTACCCTTCAAGGTTGCTTTTGATATCCATGGCCACAAAATCAACCAGTTGCTGTTCCAGCAAACGTGCCACCACACGGGGATGGCTGCCGTTGGTGTCCAGCTTAATCCGGTATCCCATATGCCTGATTGCGACGCAGAATGCGTCAATATCTTTTTGAAGGGTGGGTTCACCACCGGTAATAACCACACCATCCAGAAGCCCTTTTCGTTTTTCCAGAAAAGCAAAGAATTCCGTCTGAGAAATAGCGGCATCGGCATGTGAAACAGCGCCCTTTGCAAGGTCCGGGTTATGGCAATAGGGACAATTAAAGTTACACCCCGATGTAAAAGCCACACATGCCACAGTCCCCGGAAAATCAATAAGGCTATTTTTCTGAAGCCCGCCCAGAATCATTGACATTTATGCACCTCAGGAGGCCACTTTAAAGATTTTTTGCGTGGAGGAGGCCACTTTAAAGGTTTTGCGCATGCAGAACTCGGTCTGTTTACCGTTGTTCCACTGCTTCACCGGCCGCAGATATCCCACCACCCGGGAATACACTTCCGTTTCCGCGCCGCACTTGGGGCACACGGGCTCCTCCCCGGAAAGGTATCCATGGGAGGTACAAACACTGAATGTGGGGGTCAAGGTAAAATAAGGCAGCTTATAGTTGTTGGACACCTTACGGACCATCTGCTTGACAACCTCAATATCACACACCTCTTCCCCCAAAAATAGATGAAGTACCGTGCCGCCAGTGTATTTCACCTGGAGTCCATCCTGGAGATCCAGCGCCTCAAATACGTCATCGGTGTAATTCACAGGCAGATGGGTGGAGTTGGTGTAAAAGGGATTGCTGCCCGCCTTGTACTCTTCTTCATTGGCGCAGAGAATTTCAGGAAATCGTTCCTTGTCCTTCATGGCAAACCGATAGGTGGTTCCCTCTGCTGGCGTAGCTTCCAGGTTAAACATTTCACCCGTCTCCACCTGCATTTTTTCAATTTTATTCCGGAGATGATCCATGACCCGTATGGCAAATGCCTGTCCTTCTTCCGAAGCAATGCCCTTACCCATGAAATTAACGCAGGCCTCGTTCATGCCCACTACACCAATAGTGGAAAAATGGTTGCGCCAGAAGCATCCGGCACTCTCTTTGATCTTTCTCAAATAAAATTTTGAATAGGGATAAAGGTTGCCGTCGGTGAATTTTTCCAGCACTTTTCGTTTGATGCCCAGGGATTCACCGGCAATTTTAGTCAATTCATCCAGGTGATCCATGAACTCCTGCTCGGTCTCGGCAATATATCCCAGACGGGGTAAGTTAATGGTGACAACCCCAATGGAACCAGTAAGGGGATTGGCACCAAAAAGACCTCCCCCCCGTTTTTGTAATTCCCGGTTATCCAGTCGAAGCCGACAGCACATGGAGCGGGCATCATCAGGAGACATATCAGAATTCACAAAATTAGAAAAATAGGGGATGCCGTATTTACCGGTCATCTTCCATACATTCTCAAGATTTTCATTGTCCCAGTTAAAATCCTTGGTGATATTGTAGGTGGGAATGGGGAAGGTAAACACCCGGCCCTTGGCATCTCCCTCCATCATCACCTCGGCAAAGGCGTTATTGATCACATCCATTTCAGGCTGATAGTCTGCATAGGTTTCCTGCTGGTATTCACCCCCAACCACCACCGGAGAATCCCTAAGAATGCTGGGCACCACAAGATCCATGGTAATGTTGGTAAAGGGGGTCTGGAAGCCCACCCTGGTGGGAATATTGATATTGAATACAAACTCCTGCAGGGCTTGCTTCACCTCTTTGTAGCCAAGCTTGTCTTCCCGGACAAAGGGGGCCAGCAGCGTATCAAAATTGGACATGGCCTGGGCCCCGGCCGCCTCTCCCTGGAGGGTGTAGAAAAAATTCACCATCTGGCCCAGGGCAGTTCTAAAATGCTTGGGAGGCGCACTTTCCACCTTGCCGGATACCCCTTTAAACCCTTCCATGAGAAGGTCCTGGAGATCCCATCCCACACAATACACAGACAAAAGACTCAAGTCATGGATGTGCAGATCCCCCCGTTCATGGGCCTCCCTCACAGTGGGAGGATAGATGCGATTAAGCCAGTATTCTGCCGTTATGTCCGATGAGATGTAATTATTGAGGCCCTGGAGAGAATAGCTCATATTGCTATTCTCCTTTACCTTCCAATCCATGCGGCTAATATAACTCTCCATAAGATCCAGGTGTTCACGGATGGTAATTTTTCTAATCTGATTGTGTTGTTCCCGATAAATGATGTAAGCTTTAGCCGTTTTGTAAAAGGGAGAATCAAGGAGAATCCGCTCCACAATGTCCTGGATTTCTTCCACCTCGGGACACCCCCCCAGACGTAGATCCCTGGCAAGGGTGATGACCTTCATTGTCAGTTTTTTGGCTTCTTTTGCATCAAACTCGCCTGTTTCTTTACCTGACTTGGCGATGGCATCACTGATTTTAGATGAATCAAATTCCGCAATCCTGCCATCACGTTTTTTTATTTTTTCAAACATTCACCGCTCCCTTGGGTTTCCTGCATTTTTATATGAATTTTGGCTGTTTTTGAATCATTGTACTGGAGGTCCGTCACTTGATAAGTAGAATACCAGAGGGTGTAAAAATAATCAATATATAGATTTAAGTCAAGCAATAAAACGACATATTGTGTGGTTTGCGGAAAAATGAATCGGACAACAACTTGAAAACATAGGGATAAAAGCCCAAAATGAAACCCAAAATAAATGAATATCCCACACCCGTGGCAAACTCATTTTCCAAGAGGATTTTCCCGTATTTGATATCCGTATTTAATGAAATTTCAGCGGATGGAGAGAGGGGGTGGAACTCGTTTCCCCTGCAAAAAGGGAAGCGATGACAGACAAGTCCCATGGTTTTTATGCGGGGGGCAGGCAATGTGAGTGCTTTTGGTGCTTGAAAGACAGGCCCGAGTCATTTCGAGTCATTTAAGAAGGTTGGAGCCGTTGAGTTTCTCTGGCAGGAGTTCCATGAGATGATGAATGATTTTTGCCGTAACACCCCACACCACCACATCCTTATAAGGGTAAGTCAATTCCTGAATATCAGGATACCTGCCATGAAATTTTTTATCCCTGTGAATTTGGACAAAATGGCGTAATGGAATCCTGAAAACCCGGGAAATTTCGTTTTTATCAAAATCAATATCTCCTATTTGATCCCATATTCCCACAAATGCTTCTATATCCCTATTGTTTATTGTCTGAAAATGACCCAGAGAGCCCACCACCGTCACCTGTTCCCGGGGGATAGCCATCTCTTCATCAAGCTCACGCAGGGCCGTCTCCTCCCGATTTGCGTCCTCTGGGTCCATATGGCCACCGGGGAAGGCCATCTGATTGCGCCAGGGATATCCCTGGCGGTCAGCCTTCTGGATCAACAGCAAAAAAGGGTCTGGATGGCTACCGACCAGGGCCATCACACTGGTGGGCTGAAACAGATCAGCGTCCGGGGCAAGGGGATGGGTGGCTTCATTAACAGCACGACTGAGCAGTTCATGGCAATGGATTTCACGGGATAACATCAGACTCAGCTCCTTTTCTTATTAAGAACGACCACGTCGGCAACGCAACAGACACAACGAAGATTTAAAATGGTACTATGCCGCCCCG
>JASFYZ010000074.1:0-6939 GCA_045046665.1 Desulfobacterium sp. | reverse complement strand
TGGCAAAAAGGCAAACAGATTGAAAATGGCAATGAGATGCAGGTAGTAGATAACGTAAGAAATATACTCGGCACCGGCCAGACGGCTCATCTCAGTAAGCAGTCCTGTGGCACCCAGAGCCAGAACCAGACCCAGGATATACCAGTCTTTGTAAGTTGACACCTGGTCTTTTTTATCCATGCGATTTTTGATCATGAGCACACTACCGATGACCAGGGCAGCCCCACTGATATTGGCCAGCCATTTAACCGGATTGAGCTGGGAATAGGGTCCCGGAATATGGAAAATATAGAGTACGACAAAAAAGATATTGGTGACAACGAACAGGCCAATAAACGAGTAAAGCACCATCATGTGCGGGGTGGCACGATCCTGATTGGTGGTACACTCGTTAAATTTATCATGTTTGAGGACCTTGGGAAGCACCTTGAGCATGGCCTGTAAAAAGCCTTTGAGTTCCAGTTTTTCTTTGTCGGTTTTCCCCTCTGCCACGGCATTGGCATGGATATCCACCACAAATCGTTTCAGCGCCAGGCCAAAAATAATGACCACAAAGGCGGCCAGAGGAACAAAGGTCAAATCCACAAACCAGGTGGAGATGAAATTGGCATGGGCAATGACATCATGGCCGCCATGGGACCATTCCAGACCAAAATTGTGAAACAGTTGGGTCATGCCTTCACCACCGGTGATGGTAATGTAGGCCAGAATGGCAAACCAGATGGCGGGAATACCCAGGAGAAAGGGAAGTTTTTTTGGGTCTTTCACCGCATTGGCCAGGACTTTGGGTTGAGAATACTCGTTGATGGCGGCATATCGGATGGCAGCCAACACATCGCCCGGTTTGGCATCCCTGGGACAAAGGTCTGAACAGTCGCCACACTGGTGACATAGCCAGATATCGCCATTGGAGATCAGTTTATCCTTAAGACCCCAGGAGGCAGCGATCATCTCTTTTCTGGGGAAAGGGCTGTTGTCAGGTGCAATGGGACATGCCACGGAACAAGTGGCACATTGATAGCATTTTTTCAGATCCTCTGCACCAAAACCTATAACCTCGTCGATGAACGCAAGATCCGGCTGGGCAAGGTATTTTTCACTCATGCTGCGATACCTCCTAAATTTTCGGTATATGATGGACGTTTTGTTAAAAAACTAAGGTGACAATCTGCCATGGCCGGAGAAAATATCTCCGGCACATGAGGGTTTTTTAAAAAATGTCCTGAGTTGTATAAATAATAATTTCCACTGCCCATAATAGTGACGGGCAGTGGCATCTAAAAATCAGAATCCCTTGAAAGGATTGGGACCCAGATCTTCAATTTCTTCCACAAAGTCACTTAAGAGTCCTGGAAGTTTATCATATTCATCAATGGCAATCTCTTCGAATCTTACCCGCTCTTCTTCCAGGGCAAGACTTGCAAGGGCATCTCCGATCTTTTTCACCCTTACTTCGGCAAGCTCGCTGCCTTTCATGAAATGGCACTGGTAGTCATCGCCGTGTTTACAACCGATGAGCATAACACCGTCCATACCCTGGGCCAGAGCATCTTTGATCCAGATGGTGTTAACAGAACCCAGACATCGCACAGGGATTACCCGGACATCGGGGGAGTAATCAACCCGATTCATGCCCACCATGTCAAGGGCTGGATAGGCATCATTTTCACACACCAGGGCCAGAATTCGGAAGGGGGGCTCATCAAAATCATCTTCAGAGGGAACGCCAATGGCCTTAATCTGGGAACCAATACTGTCAATGGTGTAATCGGCAAAACTGATGATTCGTTCCGGACAGGCACCCATGCAGGTACCGCATCTTCTGCACCGGGTGGGATTGATTTTGGGTGTACCCTTTTCATCATCATCCAGGGCACCAAAGGGACATTCCACCGTACAGCGTTTACACTGGGTGCATCTCTGGAAAAAGAACTCAGGATAAGTCTTATCACCGGATCGGGGATGGACTGCAACCCCTCGATCTGCCGATGAGATACACTGAATGGCTTTAAGGGCTGCACCCGTAGCATCTTCCATGGACTCTTCAATGGTCATGCTTCGGCGGACGGCACCCGCTGCATAAACACCAGTTCTCTGGGTCTCATAGGGGAAACAGATGTAGTTGGAATCGGCATATCCACCGAAAATATCATTATCCCGGAACCCGGGACCCTGGCGATAGGCCAGGTTGATAACGGGATCATCCACGGTGACAGGAACCATGCCAGAGGCCAGAACAACCAGGTCGGCCTTGAGGTTCAGGTTATCTCCCAACAGGGTGTTGGTGGCTTCCACAATGAGACTGTCGCCGCTCTTGCTGACTTCGGTGACAGCACCCTTGCTCATGAAAATACCACGATCCTGCTGGATACCCTTGTAGAAATATTCCTGCAGTCCCGGGGTTCTCATGTGCTGGTAGATAATGTATGCCTTACCATCGGGATAGTCGTTGCGCACATATTTGGCCTGCTTCAGGGCCACCTGGCTGGTGACGGCACCGCCGTAGGAGAAATCAGCATCATCCTCATCTTTCCCAGGGGACTGGATAAAGACAACGGATTTGGCCTCTTTGCCATCGGAGGGTCTGACGATTTTACCCTTGGCGGCAATTTTTTCAAATTCATCATTGGTGATAACGTCGGGAAGATCAATGCCCAGATGGGCATAGGCATCTCCCTCAAGTTTGTCCGGACGCCATCCAGCGGCCAGAATCACTGCACCATAAAGTTCACCCGTGGGATCCAGTTGAAGAATATCTTCACGACCTTCATTGTACTCAAGGTACTTGACGTGCTGGGCTTCTGTATCCAGCTCATTGCCCTTTTCATCCAACAACATTTCTGGTGGCAGTGGAAAGGGAACATCAAAGGGAATTTTCTTACCGGGTTTCTTAAAAGTGACGGTGAACTCACCGGGCTGACCCGCAATACGGGCAACTTCTGTAGCGGTTTTTACTTCAATGTTGGGATATTGTTCCAACTCCGCCAGTTTGTCCTGGATTATTGTGGGGATCAGGGCATCAAAGGGTTCGACAACGGGCATCTGGCTGCGCATCTGGGCTGCATATCCACCCAATGCAGCGGTCTTTTCCACAATAGTGACTTCATAACCGGCTTTGGCCGCATCAAGGGCCGCTGAAACACCGGTGATTCCACCACCCAGTACCAGAATTCTTTTGGAAAATGTTTCTGTTTTATAGGGTTCGGGCAATTTTACTTTTTCAACACGGATCATGCCCATTTTGATGTAATCTTCGGCCTTCATCTGGATTCGATCAAAATGCTCTTCATCATCCTTTTGATCTTCGGTGAGTGCCGGATATTTTTCCCGGGAGTGGGGCCATACAACACCCTCTCTGAGATTGACTCGTTCCACAATACAGTCGTCAAAGTTGAATACATCAAAATTGACCCGGCGGGAACAGGCCCCAATGACCATGGCATTTACTTTACCGTCATCCACATCTTTCTGGATGAGGGCAACGCCTTCCTTGCTGCACAGAAACGGATGGGTCGTACAGTTGACGCCCTCTTCATCTGGAACATCAACAAGGTCTTCCATGTCAAGGACATCGCCAATGCTGCAGCCAGTGCAGATATATACTCCAAATTTCTTATCCATGGTTATCCCTTACCTCCTCACCAGCGTCTGAATGGCCTTTAATGCCATGCCGGTTGCATTCTGGTTGGATGTTACAACATCAGCGGGTTTATTGGCACACCCGGCACCGAACATACCGCCTTTTTTAAAATCATTCACGATAAAACCATCTGCATTGAATTTCAGGTCTGCATTTGGTTTGTCCACAGATGCGTTGGGCTGCATGCCCGTTGCAAGGACAAGCATGTCCACGGTCTGACGGATTTTTTCACCGGAAATGGTGTCTTCGGCAACAAGGGTGACATTGCCGGTGGCACTTTCTTCGCCCACTTCTGCAACTTTACCCTTTATAAAAAAGATGTTTTTATCTTCTTTGAGCTTTTTATAGAAATTTTCGTATTTTCTGCCCGGGGTTCTCAAATCAATGTAGTAGATATAGATTTTGGCTTCGGGATACTGGGCTCTCAAATAGGTGGCATGCTTTAAAGATGCCATGCAGCAGATGTAAGAGCAGTAGGGAAGGTGGTTCTCATCCCTGGAACCTGCACATTGTACAAATCCGATGGTTTCAGGGGCTTTGTCATCCGATGGACGAAGAATTTTTCCCTGGGTAGGACCATTGGTGGCGGCAAGACGTTCCAGCATCATGTTGGTGATGACATTCTGATATCTGCCAAATCCCAGGTTATCAATGCGGGCCGCATCATAGGGTTTCCAGCCTGTGGCCCAGACAATGGCACCCACCTTGAAATTCAGGCTTTTTTCCTGCATGTCAAAGTCAATGGCATCGAACTTACAGGCCTCTTTACATTTTTCTCGGTCATCGGCGCTCATGGACGGGGCAATGACATAACGTGAGGGGAAAGCCATGTTATGGGGAAGGTAAGCCGCTTTACGTCGGTCCATGCCAAAGTTAAACTCATTGGAGATCTCAGACTCGCACACCTTGGCACATTCGCCACAGGCAGTGCAGTTTTCATTGACATATCGCGGGCTGATTTTTACCTTTACGGTGTAGTCACCTGGGGTGCCATCTACCTTTTCAACCTCGGCCATGGTGAGGACCTGGATCTTTGGATTGTCTTTGATTCTTCGGTAGTTGATTTCAAGTCCGCAGCTGGGGGGGCAAAGTTTGGGAAAGTACTGTTTCAATTGTGAAACCCTGCCGCCCAGGGAAGGTTCCTTTTCAATTAGAAATACCTCATACCCCACTTCAGCAGCTTCCAGAGCCGTTGTCAGGCCACTGATACCGCCGCCAACAACCATGATGCTTCCGCCGGCCGGGGCTGATTTGTCTGTTGTCATGCTATTCCTCCGTGCATATGTAAAAAAAATATGATTTGACTGAGAATCCCGAGAATCAAGGCATGTCATCCGGAATCCTGTGCCCTTTGGAAATTAAAATCGTAAAAGGGAGCTCGCCCGTTGCCAGTTCCCTTTTACCAGTTTTTTTCACGAAAGGACACAGGAGTAAAATTCCCATGTATCAAAATCTGAAAAAACCCCCAGGCACATACAGAATGCGCCTGGAGGTTATTGTCTTACTTAAAGAAACTTACTACAACAAGCATCCTGGATTAATCAGCGATGATTTTGTGATAAGGTTCTTTTTTCATGGTCCACGTATCGGTAACTTTGTCATAGGTAGAGTTAACAAAGCAGAACCACTCTTCGTCATTCTGACCCATGAAATCACCTCTGTAATAGAAACCAGGATATCTGGATTCTTCACGGAAATTGATGTGACGGGTATGAGCCTGAACTGTGTAGAGACGATGGTTGATTTCCCATGCTCTCAGGAGTTCATGGAGATCACCAGCGGCAATTTTCTCAAGATCTTCACGGAACATGTCAAACAGATCGAAGAGAGTTTCAAGGGATTTACCATTGGTCATGTAGTAAGTGGCAGTACCACCACCATACTCATTGGTCATCTTCATCAGACGCATTGCCATACCAGCAGGTTTGCAATAGTGGGGGTTAACCGTCTCATCTGTTGAATATTCACAATGGTCAAGGTAATTTCGAACAGGTTTGTATACGAAATCAACGAGTTCTTCGTCAGTCTCTTTGAAACCGGTAACCTTGTCGCCTTCAGCAGCGAGATACTGGAGCATGGACTTGGCACAGATACGACCCTCAGCATGGGATCCAGAGGAGAACTTATGACCGGAACAACCCACACCATCACCAGCTGTGAACAGTCCACTAACAGTGGTCATTCTGTTGTAACCCCATTTGTAGCTGTCTGGGACCCAATCTTCGTCAGGACCTGAACACCAGATACCACAGCAACCTGAATGTGAACCCAGGAGGTATGGTTCGGTGGGCATAATCTCAGAATCTTTGATTTCAGGCTGTGTGTTTGTGGCACACCAGAGACCGGCCTGACCAACGGACATGTCAAGGAAATCTTCCCAAGCTTCAGACTCAAGATGCTTGAGTTCTTTTTTGCTCATGGTCTCACCCAGTCTTGCAAGGGCGTCTGCGGTCTTCATGATTATGGGACCACGGCCTTCTTTGTACTCTTTCATCATGAGATGGTTTCTCAGACAAGTGGGAGTAACAGCAGCTGTTCCATAAGGCGCATATTTGGCAAGTTCTTCTTTGGTTGCATCAGAAGCGGCATAGTTTTCACCAAGACCATTAACGGTCTGGGCTTTAAAAAGAAGGAACCAGGCGCCAACAGGGCCGTAACCATCTTTAAAACGAGCAGGGGTGAAACGGTTTTCCATCATGGAAAGCTCAGCACCGGCACGAACTGCCATGGTGTATGTGGAACCAGCATTCCATACGGGATACCAGGCACGACCTTTTCCCTCACCAACAGAACGGGGCTGATACACATTAACAGCACCACCGCAGGCACACATCATAACCTTAGCTTTGATGATGTAAACTTTGTTTTCACGCAGGGAAAAACCAACTGCGCCAGCTACTCTCTTGGGATCATCTTTGTCATTGAGAATTTCAACGATGAAGCATCTTTCAATGATATTGTCATCGCCCAGAGCCAGTTTACCAGCTTCTGCAACGATTCTTTTGTAAGATTCACCATTGATCATGATCTGCCATTTGCCGGTACGTACAGGCGTTGCTCCGCCCTTCAGTGAACCAGCTTTCAGACCTTTTTTACCGTCAAGATTTTTTCCATCATCGGTTTTTTTCCAAACGGGGAGTCCCCATTCTTCAAACAGATGAACAGAATCATCAACGTGACGACCCAAATCGTAGATCAAGTCTTCTCGAACAATACCCATAAGGTCATTACGGACCATGCGGACATAATCTTCGATTTTATTTTCGCCAATATAAGTATTGATGGCGGAAAGACCCTGG
>JASFYZ010000073.1:0-6218 GCA_045046665.1 Desulfobacterium sp. | reverse complement strand
GACATCTATTGACCACATTCCTTTTCTTGGATAAACTTCGGATGCGATTATACTACATGAGAATGTCACAAATATCAAGTCATGTGACCGGAGCTATAGGCATGAGTGGAATAGACCCAGCCCCAGGGATTTCGGTGGAAACCCAATAACAAAATCATTGGAAAAGCCAATGGGTAAAATAATAAAAACCGGTAAAATAAGGAAGAGTGAAATAAGGGCACAAACACCTATGAGCCCTATTTTACCCAGATTTTTCGGCAGAACATCTTTTGGTAGAATGCGGCTGGCCTGTTCATAAATATAGAAAATAAATGTTTCAACGGCCCAGGCTGTTTGCCGGGTTATCTCGTAAAAATCATATCCAAATAAAAAGAACTCCTTTTTTTGTTTGGAGTGGAATCGGGTTTCCCCCTTGTCTGATCCGGTGAGGGCGGCGGAACCAAACAGTTTAAAAAAGAGAAAGATCAACAGGCAAACAGTTAAAAGCAGCACCATGCTCAACGCACCGGCAAACCCCCAGTTGTTGACCATTTCAAGCTGGGCATTGATACTCATGGCTATCATGGTGTCAGAGGGACTGCCCATGAGAGACGGGGTGATAAAAATACCGGCGGAGATGATAAACACCAGCACAAACCCGGTTGCCACCCCGGTAAGGCTCAGGGGTAAAATAATTTGTCTAAAGGTTTGTAAAAATGTTGCTCCAAGGCTTGCAGATGCCTTTAGAACATCTCTGTCAATACTGTGCATGGCATTTTGCATGGGGAGGATGGCATAGGGGAGCATGATGTAAATCATGCCAATATAAACGCCGGTCCTATTATACATAAGTTCCAAAGGAGCTGTGGTCAGTCCGGTGGCCATGAGCAATTTATTGATGACCCCATAACGTCCCAAAATAATCATCCAAGAATAGGTTCTGACCAGCACAGAGACCCAGAAGGGCACCATGACAATGGTCAGAAGACCGAGCCCCAGGCCTGGCCGTGAAAATACAATGGCCCAGGCCATGGGATAACCGATGACCACACAGGCAAGTGATACCAGGAAAGAGATCTTTATGGTATTGAACAAAATTTTGCCATAGACCGGATAGGTCACAAGGACACGGTAATGCTCCAGGGTAAATTCGGGATCAAACAGGCTTTGGAGCAGCACCTGAATCAAAGGAACAAAATAAAAAACGCCAAGGTAAAGGAGCAGGGGGAGAAGAAGCCAGACACCTTTCCAACGCCCGGAATGACAGGGGCTGGAAAGGGTGGCTCCTACCCCTGGACGGGGGAAGGTCATGGGAGGCCTCCTATTCCATTTTCCAGGCTTCCCACCTGCGATCCACTTCCTTGCCGTGTGTCACATACCAATCGCCATCAATGAGAACGCTGTTTTTCATATTTTCAGGGTAGGAGGGCATCTGTCGGGCCTTGTCCTTGTCAATATAATCATAGGCCTTTGAATTGGCCGGACCATAATTGGTCAGGATGGCAAGATCCGCCTGGCGTTTTGCATCACTGGTAAAACGGATGAATTTCATGGCTGCATCCTTGTGTTTGGAACCCTTGAGCACACATAAATAATCCAGGTCGATGATTTGCTGATTCCACTCACAGGTTACAGGAACCCCCTGTTCGGCAATTATCTGCATGCGGCCAGCGGTAAAACTGCCGGTGTCAGCTTCATGGGCTTTCATGACCTGCTGACCCTGGGCACCGTTCTTCCAGAAGACCTTGATATATGGTTTGAGTTCATCCATTTTCCTAAAAGCCCGGTCCACATCAATGGGATAAATTTTATCCGGTGTCACGCCATCGGCCAGAAGGGCGGCCTCAAGGTTGGAATAGGCTGTGTATTTCATTCCCCTGGGTCCAGGAAACCGTTTTACGTCCCAGACATCTGCCCAGCTTTTGGGGCCTTTGCCCTGGGGCCAGACATCGGTGCGATAGGTAACATTATGGGAGTAATATACTGTTGCCAGACCAAATTCCTTGACACCGCTTTCAATGAATTCATCGGTCTTGACACCTTTCAGATCCAAGGGTTCGAAAAGGTTATCCAAAACCCCGAGGGCATAGCCTTTGATGGAAGGTTCAACAACGTCCCATTCAATATTACCGCTGGTGACCTGGGCTTTCATCTTGGCATAATTGGGGAAAGAGACCATGAGCACCTGGATGCCGGTTTCCTTGGTGAATGGGGTGGCAAATACGGTCTCAAGGGCTTTATTATATGTGCCGCCGTAACTGCATACGGTAATGGTTTCTGCCGACACAGCACAGGTGACTGTCAAAAATAGCAAGGTAAACAAGAAAATTAGCTTTCTCATTAAAAAATTCCTTTTTTTTAAAATTTATGGATTAAACAACAAATTGTGAATTTTCTGATTTCCAACCAATGGCTACCGTTTCCCCGGTGTTGGGAAAAGAGGAGAGCATATGGCTGGGATGTTTTGCCACCACAAGAGAGGAGGGGGAATCCGGATCTGTCTGTTTGAGGCGGATAAAATATTTTACAGCATCCCCGAGAAAAAGAATCTCTTCAATACTGCCCTTAAGGGTAAAGGCGCAGGGGGAATTGCCATTCACAAGCAGCACGTCTTCAGGTCTGACAGACAAATACCCTTTGGTCCCTTTATCCATGACCTTGGTCGGTGCCAAAATTGCCCTGTGGTTGCCCGGGGCAAGCACGGTCATGTTCTGACCGTTTGATTCTTCCACAATAGAGGGGAAAAAATTGGTTTCACCGATAAATTTTGCAACGAATTTGTTCCCTGGCAAATTATAAATCTGACTGGGTGTTCCGATCTGTTGAATTTTTCCATGGTTCATGACGGCAATGCGGCCGGACATGGTCAGGGCCTCTTCCTGGTCATGGGTGACATAGAGCACGGTAATTCCCATTTGTTCCTGAATGGATTTGAGTTCAAGCTGCATCTGCTCCCTTAATTTTTTATCCAGGGCGCTCAAAGGTTCATCCATTAGCAGAACAGGTGGGTTGAAGACCATGGCCCGGGCCAGTGCCACCCGCTGTTTCTGGCCGCCGGAAAGTTCGGATGGCATCCGGTGCTCAAATCCCTGGAGCCGAACCATTTTAAGAATGTCTTGAATCATATCCTGCCGTTTTTTTGCCCTGATCCGCCTTAGCTTGAGGGGATATTCTATGTTCCGGGCAACGGTCATGTGGGGAAAAAGCGCATAGTTCTGGAAAACCATGCCAATGTTCCGCTTGTGGGGCGGTAACTTGGTAATCCTTTGATCGTCCATGAAAATATCGCCATTGTCAATGGGGGTGAAACCGGCCACCATCATGAGCAGAGTGGTCTTCCCCGATCCTGATGGGCCTAACAGGGTGACAAATTCTCCGGCTTTGATATCAAGGCTGATATTATCGGCTGCGATTGTATCCTTGTAGTGTTTGCTAACCCGGTCAATTATTAGGTTAGAGACCATTTTGAGTCCTTATTATGGACGGGTCAGGCCCGGCCTTTGAAATATTGCAGGCAATTCCCCGCAGGGTTGAAGAACCTATTTCCCTGTTGGTCATCTTGTCCCCGTCCGTGATTAGATTCAGGTTGGACCGATTGGATCCCCAATCTTTTGCTTCCCCAAGTTCGGGAAACCACCATCCATGTTCCGCCATAATAACCCTGGGATCCAGGTCCCGGGCCAGGCAGACTTTTTGAATAATAGCCCCTTTGGGTGTTTCAATGAAAATCCAGTCCCCTTCTGTGATCTCCCTGTCCCGGGCACACTGGGGATGGATGTATACCATTGGATCTGGCTGGGAATTTCGTAAAGATAAAATTTGCCGGCCCGAAGAGTGATAAAACCTACTTGATTTACGACTGGTAAGGATCAGGGGATATTTGTTTTTTTCAGATTCTATGACCTCTGTACGTAAAGATATTGTGGGCAAGGGGTCAAACCCAAGGTTTTCAAGAAAGGAGGAATAGAGTTCCACCTTTCCCGTTGGGGTGGGAAACCCCTTTTTCTCATGGTCGCGGTAACACCTGGGCCCTGACAATTCCCCGACCTGCCGAAATTCGGCAAATGAGATACCGGCCGGTTCCAGGTAGAAATCAAGGGCCTGTTCCATATTTTTCCAGGTTTGGTCCAGCCCAAGCCGTTTGCCCAGCGCATTGAGAATATCCCCGTCTGATCTGGCTTGACCGCATTGGGCAACCTTTTGCTGGACAAAGGCCGTGGGTGAATGCCAGGGCTGTTCCACACTGTCAAACTCAAGGTAGGAGGCAGAGGGCAAAACAATATCCGCAAGGCGTGCGGTGGGGGTCATGAACATATCCGTTGCCACAAGAAAATCAAGGCGTTTTAAAGCTGCCTCGGTTTTGACAGCATCTTCGTTGGCACAGACCATATTGGCATTTTGGACATAGGCCCCCCTGATAGGATAGGGCCTTGACTCAAGTATGGCCTTGACCACCTGATGATGGGGGGCATAGCCAAAATCCGGTAAAAGACCGGCATGGGCTCCGAGTCGTTTGGAACGAATTTTTTCTAAAAGCCTGTCCGTCAATAAAAAGGCAGCAGATCTCCGGCGAAGCTCACCCAGATCTGACATGGAAATGTCACTTCCCGGCACCCCCAGATTCCCGGTCAGTGCACGGATAATGCAAATGGCCCGGCAGGTCTGATAACTGTCTGGTGTGGCTTCCAATGCATTTCCCCAGAGAATACATCCGGGTTTTTCCTTACAGATGAACCCCGCCACAGACCGTATCAGATCCTGGTCCACCCAGGTTATCTCCTCAACTTTTTGGGGAGTGTAGGGCACAACCTTGTTTTTAAGACGGTTGAGGCCTGTTGTCCAGGTGGTTACAAATTTTTTGTCGTAGAGCCCTTTATTGATGATGACATGGATGATGCCCAAGGCAAGGGCGAGGTCTGTTCCGGGTTTGGGCCTTAGCCAGTGGAATGGATTTTTGGCGCTGACATTATGGGCAGGATCTATGAGAATAATTTTTGCGCCCTTGTCCCTGGCAAGTTTTAATTCCCGATAGACCGGCGGGTGGGTCACTTTTGGATTAAACCCCCAGAGCACAACTGATTTGGGCGGGTAGGTAAGATCCGGGTAGGCAAAAAAGCCATAGGTGTGTTTGGATGCAAGAAAACAGGGAGAATAACAAATATAGGCGGCACCGGTGATATTGGGAGATCCGAACTGGTTGGCAAATCGGGTCAGATAATCATCTGCCATTCCCTTGGAGCCGCCCCTGGCAAAAATCACGGACTCAGGTCCATGTTTTTTTTTAACCAGATCAAGCCCATGGGCGACCCGGTCCAGGGCCTCATCCCATTGAATGGCTTGCCAATGAACCTTGCCGGAAGTTATTGTCCGGCGCAGTGGGGTCTTAAGCCGCTGGGGATGATTTAACACCTCCAGTGCAGCTATGCCTTTTTGACACAAATGCCCCTGGCTCAGTGACTGGTTCCTGTCTCCCCGTATTTTGACGGGAACTCCATTTTGCATATCAATAAGCACACCACAACTATTATAACACAATCGGCATGTGCTTTTTATGGTAATGATATCGGAATTTTTTTTTTTCATTCCCACCTGATGTCGTTTGAGTTTAAAGAATGCAGGCAAGAGAGAAGGGCTTTATCCATACCTTTTCCTGCAGAACAGCCTACCTGTATAGATTGGAAATAGATCAAAATCAAAGCGATAATTCCTATCCAGTCTTCTAAAAACATTCAAAGAAAAGATAGGGCCTTGGCTTAGGTGTTAAGTTCCTCTCAAAGGATGTTGAAAAATCATTGACAAACAATTTTTTATTTATTACACATTGCTCATAATTCATCAGGAAGATGATATGTTTTTAAATTGAAAAAAATAAAATTTTTATTTGATTGTATAGAATCAATTGCTTGTAAAAATTTTTAACCCAAACTAAAACGTTTATAATTTTATACATCAAGATGCAACCTGAAGTGCGATGATCCTGTTTTTTTGATTGTCCCATGGGGTTGTGTTCATAGTGCCCGATAAAAAAGCCACGAAGGCAAAATACAGATGCAAAATCTGTCATGCTTTCGTGGTTTTTTTTATCGGGCATTTTTTTTATAAAAGGAGATCCTGCTCCAATGAAACATCTCATTTGCCGTTTAGCCTTCACCCTGTTTATGGCGTTTATCTGTCAGGTTTCCTGTGGGTTTTTCTTCCCGGATCTGGTGTCGGCAAAAGAAATGCTGATTGAAAAAGAT
>JASFYZ010000072.1:0-5368 GCA_045046665.1 Desulfobacterium sp. | reverse complement strand
GTGACAGACAAACGGGTCAACACGGGAAAATAATTTTTTGTGTGTCCCCCATTTTAAGGAATTTTTAATATGAAAAATTCAACCCCACTGCCCTATCTTATATTAATCAGTATTTTTCTTTTATCTGCCACCGTTATCAGTGGATGTTCACAAGCTTATTATGGTGCCATGGAAAAGGCGGGGATTCACAAACGTGATATCCTGGTGGATCGGGTGGAAAAAGCAAGGGATGCCCAAGCCGATGCCCAGGAAGAATTCAAATCCGCCCTGGAGCAATTTGAGTCGGTGGTTTATTTGGAAAACACCGACCTTAAAATGGCCTATGAAGATACAAACGCTGCCTACGAAGACAGTGAAAAAGCTGCCGAAGCGGTCTCCAAAAGGATTGCCAGTGTGGAGGATGTGGCAGAAGCACTGTTTGTGGAATGGGAATCTGAACTGGAACAGTACAACAGTGCCGAGCTAAAACGTCTGAGCCAGCAAAAAATCACCGAAACCCGGTCACGGTATCGAAAAATGCTGGCGGTGATGCATAAGGCCGAATACTCCATGGCACCGGTGCTCACCACCTTCCATGACAACGTCTTATTTTTGAAACACAATCTCAATGCCCAGGCCATCGGCTCCCTCAAGGGAGAATTCTCCCAGCTTCAAAAGCAAATCAAGTCGCTGATAGGGGAAATGACCCGTGCTATTGACTCTTCCAACGACTTTCTGGCCCAATTGCAATAACACAAGCCTGCCCCCTCCCCAGAGTGGCCGATGTTATGACCAACCCTCGAAAATTTGAAAGCGGAGACCTTTAAACACACAGCAGGACAAAAAGATTATGATATCAAAGATATCCACGAAATATAGATGGATTTCACCTTGCCTGCAACGGTACTTTGGGGCAATACTATTCATCTTTTTCGCCATGACAGTCATGCCAGGCACCTTGAAAGCCGAGACCACCATTGTGTTTCTGGGGGACTCCCTCACCGCAGGATACGGGGTTGAGGCCCAGGAGGCCTTCCCCGCCCTCCTTCCCCCCCTTCTCTCTGCCAAAGGATACGATGGAATCAAACTCATCAACGCTGGCATCAGCGGGTCCACCACAGCCAGTGGCCTGTCTCGACTGAAATGGTACCAACGGGCCAAACCAGATATCCTCTTCCTGGCCCTGGGTGCCAATGACGGGCTGCGGGGACTCTCACTCACCGCCATGAAGGCCCATCTGGATGACACCATTAAAACAGCCCTTTCCTCGGGCATGGTTGTTGTCCTTGCCGGCATGGAGATCCCTCCCAACTATGGACCGGGCTACACCCGGCAATTCAGGGAAGTCTTCCCGGCCCTTGCAGCAAAATATCCCATTGTGTTTATGCCCTTTCTGCTCAAGGATGTGGCAGGGCTCAGTGAATACAACCAGATGGATGGTATCCATCCCAACCAAGCAGGTCATGTCATTGTGGCTGCCAATGCCCTTCCCTATATTGTTAATGCACTGAATCGTATTGATGCACCCATAAAAAACCAAAATTGACAAAACACCATTAATAAAGAAATCAAAGATTCTCCATGACAACAACCACACCGATTCTTAATGTCTCCCAGCTGGGAAAATCATATCCCCAGGCAGGCCCCACCCCCCTGACGGTAATCTCCAACACCGATTTTAAGATTTTCCCCGGGGAGACCGTTGCCATCACAGGGCAGTCCGGCAGTGGTAAAAGCACCCTCATGGCCCTGCTGGCAGGTCTTGACACCCCGGATACCGGCTCCATTACGCTGAAAGAGCAAAATCTCAATGAAATGAATCAAGACCAGCTGGCCCGATTCCGGGCAAAACACATTGGGGTAATTTTCCAGCAATTTCATCTCATGCCCCATCTCACATCAACGGAAAACATCATGCTCCCCCTGGAAATTCTTAAATATCCCCCAAAGGAAATCCTCAAACGCACCCGACAGGTCCTGGAACAGGTGGGACTGACCCAACGAAAAAATCATTTGCCAGCCCAGTTGAGTGGAGGGGAATGCCAGCGGGTGGCCATTGCCCGGGCCTTGGTGGTGAAACCAGCCCTTTTGCTTGCCGATGAACCCACAGGGAACTTAGATACCGGCACCGGCGAACAGGTGGCGGACCTGCTCTTTGACCTGGTGACCTCGTCGGGCATGACCCTCATCGTTGTGACCCACAACATGAGCCTGGCCCACCGCTGCCAACGTTGCCTTGAACTGAAAAAAGGAAAATTGCAATGAACCTCTGGGTACGCCTGGCATTTAAAGAGTTGCTGCGAAATAGCCGGTTTTCCCTGTTTTTTGTACTCAATCTCTCCATTGGATTGGTGGGATTCATTGCGCTGAATGCCTTTAACTACTCCATTGAAGCCCACCTTAAAGACAACCTCAAAGAAATTCTCACGGCGGACCTGGCCGTCTATTCGTCCAGGCCTCTGAACAAAACCGAAGAAAAAATCATTGATGAAATCTTAGGCCCACACCGGCAGATGTCCCAGCAGATTACTTTTTTCAGCATGATATCGGGCAAGGATATTTCCCGACTGGCCCGTATTGTGGCCATTGACGATGCCTTTCCCCTGTACGGCCGCATTTTATTTAAAAATAGCCCAACCCCTTTAAACAATTCCACAGAAAACAGGGGTATTCTTCCCCCACAGCCTCCGCCCCCCCTCAACAGCCCCACGTCCACTCCCAGTGCCTGGATCAGCCGGGATCTGGCCCTGGTACTCAATATAAAAGAAGGTGACACCATTGGCATCGGCTCCCAGAAATTCAAGGCAAATGCCATTGTAACCGCCACTCCGGCCGGGGCTGTCACTTCGGTGGAACTGGCCCCGGTGATCCACATTGGTATTTCCAGATTAAAAGAAACAGGACTCATGGAATTTGGCAGTCGCATCCGCCATACCCGCTATTACCGACTGCCCCCCGGGTCTGACATTGGCCAGGCAACACAACGCCTGCGCAACGAATTTTCCGCCCTGTTTGATGGAGAACCCCAGATCAATGTATATAACAGCCAGGATGTCAATCAGAATCTGGGAAGGGTGTTTGGCTATTTCACCGGTTACCTGGGACTTGTGGCCATTGTGGCACTGTTCCTTGCCGGCATTGGTACAGCCTATCTGTTCCGAGGATATCTCAATGGTCGTTTAAAGGAAATGGCCATTCTCATGAGCCTTGGGGCCAGTCGCATGCAAACCTATCGCCTGCTTTTGTGCCAGGTGATAATATTGGGACTTGCAGCCACGCTGTTGTCGGTGCTCCTCTCCGTTGTGGTGCTGCCACTATTTCCCGAAGTCATGAAGGGACTGGTCCCCCCCAATTTCAAGCCCATCATCAATCCCGGAAGCCTGGGGTTGGCGATTTTTCTGGGCACCCTTGGCAGTATTATTTTTTGTCTGCCCGTGTTTGTGCGAATCCACGATATCAATCCGGTGATACTGCTCCAGGGCATCCACCCATCCCAGGCCCCCGCCACGGCCATTCCCTCCAGAAAAATATGGAAAATAATACCACTTCCCAGTCGCAAGCAACGACTTCAGCTCATCAGTTTTGTTCCCGGCGGGCTTGTATTCTGGGGACTTGCCATGGCCCAGACCCGCTCCTTTGAGCGGGGGACCCTCTTTTTGGCAGGATTTCTTTGTATTTTTGGCATCATGGCCCTCATTGGCCGGGGACTGCTGATCCTGGTCAAAGGGTTTTCCCACACCCACCGGGTCATTCCCAAAATCGCGTTAAGAAACCTTTTCCGCCACAAACATGCCTCGGTGTCCTGTTTTGTCACCATTGCCATGGGGGCATTTCTCATCAATGTCATTCCCCAGGTAAAAAACGGCATCCAGGATGAAATCAGCCGACCCCAGGGGCTTACCGTGCCTGGATTTTTTCTGTTTGATATTCAACCAGAGCAGCTATCCCCGCTCAATGCCTTCCTGGACAATAGAGAATTCAAGCTCACCAATGCCTCTCCCCTGGTGCAGGGAAGGATCAACACGGTGAACGGTGTGGGATTTTATGAAAGGATGGATGAAAAGAAGGCGGGCTTACTCGGTAAATTTCAAGGCAAACAAGAAAAAGACCCAGGGTCCCGTGGAGAGTTCCGGCGAAGAACCTTTACCTTTTCCTGGCGGGAAACACTGGATGCCTCGGAAAGCATGATTAAAGGCAAGGCGTTGAGTAACACCTCCTGGGACTTTGAAAGTGATCAACCCTTTGAAGTTTCCCTGGAAGAGGGGTTTGCCCAGCGATTTCATCTTAAAATCGGGGATATCATGGGATTTGATGTCCAGGGAATTCCTTTACAAGGGCGGGTGGTAAACCTTCGCAAGGTTCGCTGGAACAGCTTTCAACCCAATTTTTTCATCCTCTTTCAAAAGGGGGTATTGGATGATGCCCCCCGGACCTTTCTGGCATCCATTCCCCAGATGCCGGGCCCCGAAAAGATGCCCCTGCAAAATGCCATTATCCGGCAATTTCCCAATATCTCCGTGCTGGATGTCAACCAGACCGTGGCCCAGTTAATGGACATCACCCAGCGATTGACCCTTTCCATCAATTTCATGGCCTGGCTTGCCATACTGGCGGGCCTGGTGGTGCTTTTCTCCATTGTACGCCACGAAACCCAGACCCGGGCCTGGGAAATCAATCTTTTAAAGGTTCTGGGGGCGGGGTTTTCCGACATCCGGCGGATCATTTTGTTTGAATTTGGGCTCCTGGGGACCACGGCAGCCCTCTTTGGCATTGCCCTAAGCCTTGGGGTCTCCTATGGGATATCCTGGTTCTTTTTTGGAAGGCTCTGGGTCTTTCACTTTGGTTACAGCCTCTTTTCCTTGGGCACCATCTCTTTAATTTCCATGGCAACGGCCCTTATGGCCACCGGCCGGGTGATTCGCCAAAAACCAGTGGCATTGCTCAAATCAGTTTAAAAAAATTCTATTTTTAAGCCAACCCCATGGTGGAAAGACTTTTCAAAGGTTTTACTGGAAAAAAACTGGCAGAAAACTTATGACTGACGAGAAGAGAAGGATCATTTATTAAAATGCAAAAAATATCCGCATGCACCCTGGACTGCCAGGACAGCTGCTCCACAGTGGTAAAGATTGACCCGGAAAATGGCAGGGTTCGTATCACCGGCAACCCGGATCACCCCTTTACCCGGGGCTTTATCTGCAAAAAAGGGCATCCTTCAAAATTACATTACACTTTCTTAGATCATTCCCCATTTGCAGGGACTTTTTCCCAAAAGACTGTAAAGTACTTTGGGGTCATATGAAGGATGCCAAAAATGGGGCATCTTTCATTTAAGAGAGCAAGTTGCCTTCCAGATAGCGTACCGTCTCCGCAAACCCCCGTTTAAAGT
>JASFYZ010000071.1:0-8267 GCA_045046665.1 Desulfobacterium sp. | reverse complement strand
GATTTGTATAATCCTGCCAGCTTTGTCTTTGCTTTTTCCATGTCCTGGGGGGTGTTGATGTTGAAAAAAGAGAGAAGATGGGGGTCTGATTTCCTTAAAATGGTTTCAGATATTCGTGTGGTTGGTCCTTTATCAAAAATTTCGATGATACGATAATTTTCATTTTGAATACAGTCCTCAATGGCACTGAGACACTTTTTTGAGTAAACAGCACACAATGGTTCATAGCCCCGTGCCATCTGAGGAACCACCACATAGGTTTTGTCTGTTACATGGGATAACACCGTTTTAATGAGTCCTTCGTTGAGAAAAGGGGAGTCACACGCAACGGCAAAGGCAAAGGGAAAGGCCGCATGGTAAAGCCCGGAATGAAGTCCGGTCATGGAACTTCTCACCTGGAAAATATCAGATACAATTTTAAAGTCCCAGTGCTGGTAGAGTTCTGGCTTGTTGGTCACCAGGATTACCTCCTGGAAGAGGCGTTTGAAAATAGTGTAGGTGTTTTCAATTATTTTTTTTCCGTTGATTTCAATAAAAGCCTTGTTCTTTCCAGAAAGCCGGGTGCTCAGTCCTCCGGAAAGAATAATGCCTGTATAGGGGTATTTCATAGTGATTAACCTGACTCTGAGTTTATATGAAACTCCGCATAATAGACTGGAATTATGAAGATTTCATTTTTTGTTGTGGCAGGTGGGTACTGCCATGCATTTTTATAAAAAAATCCCGGTGCAATACAAGGATTAACAACGTAGGGGCAGAATCTATTTCTGCCCATGTTGTGGACAAGCCAATATGGATTTTCAATATTCGTTGCCCGTTACAAGGAACGAATAAAATAGACACAAGATGCCCACCGAAAAATATTGAAAGTGTGTAGGAAATAATTAAATACAAAAATGATTATTTCCTACACTTGGCACGCTTAAATATCGGAAATTAATATCATAGTGGGCAGGATAATGCCATGGAAATATAAGATGATGTTCATGGAAACGGATGTCAAAATAAGTTCGAAAAAATCATGCCATGGTGCAAAAAGATGAACATGGCATGATTTCTCAGGGGTTCTTACCGCCTGTTTAATACATGAGGTGGGGGAGAAACAAAATAATCTGGGGGAAGATCATCAGAATGATAATTCCCACCACTGTGGCAAGTAAAAAGGGCAGGATTCCCCTGAAAATATCCTCCAGGGATATATCTCCCACGACTCCCCGGGAAACACCATATACCACATAGACATTGATGCCCACTGGTGGCGTTATCACGCCCATTTCAGTCACCAGAACAATGATGATACCGAACCAGATGGGATCATAGCCAAGGTTAGTGACAATGGGGAAAAATATGGGGATGGTCAGCATGATCAATCCCAATGAGTCCATGAAACAGCCACCGATGAAATAAATTAAAATAATAATTCCCATGATGAGAAAAGGAGGAAGGGCCAATCCGCTGACCCATGTGGCCACCTCAAAGGGAATTCGGGTGACGGCAAGGAATTTGCCGAATACAACGGCACCGCCGATGAGAAAAAGGATCATGGTGGAGGTCTGGAGGGTTTCATAAAGGGATTTTACAAACGCCTTCCAGGTGAGTTGCCTTCGAATGATGGAGACGCACAGAACTCCAAACACACCCACTGCAGCAGATTCGGTGGGCGTAAAAAAGCCGTAAAAAAGACCACTCATCACCAGTGCGAAAACCGCCAGGGTGTCTGCCAGTCCCAGAAGAGATTTCATTTTTTGTGCCAGGGTGAATTTCTCTCCCCTGGGGCCCTGGGTGGGATCTATTCTACAGGTGATGTAGACGCAGGTGATAAACAAAAAGGTCATGAGAAAAGCGGGGAGAATTCCTGATACAAACAATGCACCAATGGATTGTTCTGTCAAAATTCCGTAAATGATCAGAACGACGCTGGGGGGCATGATCATGCCCAACCCCCCCCCCGATGCCACGGAACCGGCAGACAGGGAGTCAGCATAGCCAAATCGTCTCATTTCCGGCATGCCTACGGTGGCCATGGTCGCTGCCGTTGCAGGACTTGAGCCGCATACAGCTCCAAATGCCGTGCAGGTGGACACCGTTGCCATGGCCAGCCCCCCCTTGATATTTCCCAGAAAGCTATAGGCGGTATTGTATAGTTTTCGACTGATCCCCCCATTGAATGCCAACTGTCCCATGAGTACAAAAAGCGGGATGGTGGTCAGCTCATAGGAGGAAAACGAGTCGTAGAAATTTCGGGGTAAAAGGGCAAAGGCGGCCGGAAACGATATGAGAATGCCAAACCCAACAAATCCGACCAGGGTCATCACATAGGCCACGGGCATTTTTGTCATAAAGATGGCAAGCATAATCAAGATACCGATGATTCCAATTGCGGTGGGGCTCATATCTTTTCTTTCACTCCTGTAAAAAACTGGATGATATCCTTTAAGATCAGTAATGAGAAAATTAAAAAGCAGAAGGAGAGCACGTGAACAAGATAGTACATGGGCAGTTCCAAATTCATGGACAATTCGCCGGATTTAGCCATGGTGAGGGCATAGGTGGACATCCGCCAAGTGATAATTGCCATGAGTAGGAAGGAAAATGTTTGCGTGATAACCCGGATGATGCCTTGTACCTTTTTTGACAAAAGCCGTACCAGTAGTTCAACACCGATGTGCACATCCTTGATGTGGGAGTAGGGAAGTGAAAATGCAATGGTGAGGGTTGCAAATATGGTTGCAATTTCCTCGGACCCGTAGATGGGCATATTAAATGCCCCCCTGAGAAACACGTCGGCACAGGTCACCGAACACATCCCCATCAGGCAGATGGCACCGAGCATTTTCATTTTATCCTGCATTTTAATCAGGAACGACCAGAATGATTTCATATGGAACCTTTAAACCTTAAGAAAAACCGAATCTGAGTGCGATTCGGTTTTTCTTACAGGATAATTTTCAGGGGGGTTATTGATTCTTTTCCAATGTGTCGAGGATGAAGTTAACCACTTCAGTTCCGTTTATCCCTTTTTTGTTCAGCTTATCGGCATACTCGAAAAGTTTGGGCCGAACTGCTGCTTTCCATCGTGCAGATTCTTCCGGGGCAAGGGTGATAATTTCACCCCCTTTTTCAAGAAAAAACGCTTTCCCCTCTTCGTCGATGTCGTCCCAGGCCTTTCCATGTTTTATCGCCCACTCTTTATTAATCTCCAGAATAATTTTCTGGTTTTCCGGGGAAATGGCCGCCCATTTGTCTTTGTTCATGGTCACGATCATGGCGGTGGTATAAGCCACGGATTTTTCCATCACACAATAGTCCAGCACCTCTGCAAGCTTCCAGCCTTTGTTGGCTTCGATGGGGGCTGCACAACCGTCCACAACGCCTTTTTGCAGACTTTGATAGGCATCCCGCATGCTCTGGGCCACAGGAGATGCGCCAAGGGCCTTGACCAGAATGGTACTCATGCCTGTGGATCTGATCTTTTTACCCTTTAAATCTTCCATGGTGTGAACGGGTTCTTTAATGGTGAATATATATCCGGGACCATGGGCATGAAGATACATTACCTTGGTGTCATGGAACTCTTTGGGGTTAAATTTTTCAAGCACGGCGTTGGCCACTTTGGTTGCTGTGACGCCATCGGGGTATCCCATGGGAAGATCCAGTGCCCCCAATACGGGAAATCTACCCCTGGAATAGGCCAGAACCGTCATACCGATGTCTGCCATTCCCTGTTCCACAGCGTCATAGGTTTGCGGGGCCTTGGCCAGGGTGCTGCCCGGGTAGTAGTCAATTTTGATGGCACCATTGGTGCGTTTCTCCACCTCTTTGCACCAGGATTCACCCAATTTGGATTGTCCGTGGAACGGTGGGAAAAAATTGGCATAGGTCAATTTCATGGCTTTTGCATGGGCTGAAGGCCCACTTCCCAGTATGAGGAGTGGTATAATTGACAATGACAAAAAGCGAATGAGTTTTCTTACCTGCATGTGTAAACCTCCCGTTGTTCTGTTCGGTGGAATCTGGACTGTATTTGCGTTTTGTCCATTTCCCAGGGTTAAAGAAAAACAAAGTAACGCATATGAGAATTTTAAAATGAATTACTTTGTTGGAGACAACAATTCAATCTTTTTTAAACCGCCGTTACTTAAATGTAATATTTCATGCAATCTGAGTCAATTTTTATTGATTAAATTCATAGGTTTGGAACAACTTTCCCCCGCATGGAATCATCTTACCTCCCCAAAAAAATTTGACGCAAATTTTGGGTTTGATCATAACGTCGGCCACCTCCTGGTGGAATCTTAACAGTAAAAAAATAAGCACGGTTATATCAAGTGTTTATGACGATTGAGCTTTTGTCTCCAGTACAGTGGCGCATTTTATGATCAACCCCTAAATTTTGGAGTGAGTGAGGTCAAGCCTGTCCTAATGTATCATGATCAATAATATTTATATTCAGGTACATTCCCAAGTATATAGACACCCCCATGCCATCCTTTTTATAAATCCACATGGCAGCAAAACTCTGCCACAACGAAGATAAAAAATAGACCCATCCCCCGTCGTGGGCTCTGTTATCGGTACTTTAATGCTGTATTTTCTTATAAAAAAATCGGCACGAAAATTCCTGGGTATTTAGCTCAGGGTTGTTGGTGTCATGGCTTAAGAGAAGGGCGTAATCTCATTTGTTTGATCTGGTCTCGTGAAACCGACCTGTACAATTTGACATCGAGTAAAGACGACCTTGCAAAATTGAACATATTTAAGGACGGATGTATTTTTGTATCATATTCAGAAATTTATGATGTCAAACGTTTTTAATAATTATTCGTAATATAATTGGATGTCAAGTAAAAAATATCAAAATCATAGTAAGGAAACTAAACCACCTCATCACGGAACCGAGGGGATAAATCGTTTTTAAATTGGGAAAAAAAGTTGACATCAAAACTATTGCATGTAATATTGCATAAAAATAGAGGTGTTGATAAGTTATGTCAAGCTCTGGGTTAAGTCCTGTTTTTTTAAATTCGTCAATTGGTCACAGGTATAAGTGGATGCGGTTCGCCATCTACTTAATTTAATTCGGACTTGGTTCTTGATCGATCATCGCTTGAACCAAACAGCACACGGTCAATAATGAGGAGACAATTGTCAATGGAACCCATAAAAACGAAAGATAAAACAGTTTTACGATCCCTTGGACTCGGCGGATATTTTGGCGGTGGTGCTGAGGGGATGGTGGATGTGAAGGATGGTAAAATTGTTCGTGTCCGTCCTATGCAATATGGTTGGAAGTATGACCAGAAGGATGTACGCCAGTGGTCGATGACACGCAACGGGAAAACCATATCTCCGTCGTGGAAGTCCCTGCCGGGACCTTTTTCTCTGGCGTATAAAAAAAGGGTCTATTCTCCCAACAGAATTAAATATCCTTTAAAGCGGGTTGATTGGGATCCCAATGGAGATCGCAATACCCAGAATCGCGGGAAAAGTAAATATGTCCGCATCTCCTGGGATGAAGCCTCAAAAATTGTGGCTGACGAAATTAAGCGGGTGCACAAGGAATATGGTCACAATGCCGTACTGCTCCAGGGAGATGGTCATGGGGAGTGCAAGACCATTAATACCCCCCATGGCCATGCAGGGGTGCTTCTGGACAATCTTGGGGGCTTTACTCTCCAGGTTCGTAACCCGGACTCCTGGGAAGGATGGTACTGGGGAGCAAAACATGTCTGGGGCCAGGGTGCCCAGGGAATCATGTATCCGGCGGCCAATATCGTAAAAGATACCACTGAATATTCAGACATGGTGCTTTTCTGGGGATGTGATCCAGAAACTACCCCCTGGGGCTTCACCGGGCAGTTTGCCAGTCGTCTTTGCTATTTCTGGACAGAGGCCGATATTAAACAGATCTATATCTGCCCGGATCTCAACTACGGTGCCGCCATACATGCGGACAAGTGGATTCCCGTGCTTCCCAACACAGATGCGGCGCTCCAGTTGGCCATTATTTATATGTGGATCAAGGAAGACGCCTATGACAAAGAATATGTGGCCACCCATGCCGTGGGCATGGAAAAAATAGAGGCCTATGTCATGGGAGAGGAAGATGGCATTCCTAAAACACCTGCCTGGGCTACAAAAAAGTGTGGGGTGCCTGAATGGACCATCAAGGCCCTTGCCAGAGAGTTCTCGGATAAGATTACGTCCATTGCCCATTATTTCGGCGGTGGGATGATCCGGGGGGCCTTTGCCCATGAACCCGCCCGGCTTGAGTGTGTGCTGCTGGGCATGCAGGGACTTGGCGGCCCGGGTGTGCATCAGCATCAGCTCACCTATTTTGGCATGCCCCGGGCCGAAGGGCTGGGCGGCACTTTTTTCTGGAATCCTGAAATTGAAGAACGACTTTCCATTCCTGTTTTCTCCTCGGTAACTGCCTGGCAGGACCAGGTAATTCCCAAGACATTGATCCAGCATGCCATTAACCGGGACGGTCCCATCACTTTCAGCGGTACCGGTGCTCAAAATGCCCTGGTGGCAGATCAGTTCAATGAGTATACCTTTCCCATTGCCAAGGAAAAGGGCGGTTGTGACATTCACATGATCTGGACGGATACCCCCTGTCGCATCACCTGTTGGAATTATGGTCATGAGACGGAACTTGCCATGCAGAGTTCCCAGATTGAATTCATTGTGGCCCAGCATCCCTGGCTTGAGAATGACTGTCTTTATGCGGATGTAATTCTTCCTGCCAACACCTTCATGGAAGTGGATGACATTTTAACCAATATCCGTCAGGGAACCCAGCAGCCCAACATCATGATCGCAGACAAGGCCATTGAGCCCATTGGGGAATCCATGAGCGATTTTGAAATCGTTGTGGAGATCGGCAAACAGTTTGATATGGAAGAGGCTCTCACCGATGGCAAGACCATTGCCGACATGCAGAAAAAAGTCTGGGAGTACATGGGCGGTGAAAAATTGGTTACCTGGGAACAGCTTTTAGAGAAGAAATACTGGATATACAATACCGCAGAGGATTGGGAAGAAGACACGCCAGGGTTAAGAAATTTTTATGAGGATCCGGAGAAATTTCCCCTGGGAACCCCCACCGGAAAGTTGGAATTCTATTCTGAAAGTTTGGAAAAGGCCTTCCCCGATGACATGGAACGTCCCCCCATTCCCAAGTGGATTGAAAAAAGTGAAAACCATGATGAGCGCATGTCCAGCCACAGGGCAAAAATGTTTCCCATGCTCTTGATGTCCAATCATGGACGATGGCGGGTCCATGCCCAGTGTGATGATATCACCTGGACAAGGGAGGCGCCCACCTGTAAGATTCTGGGATACGATGGCTATAAATATGAGCCGGTGTGGATGCACCCTTCCGAAGCTGAAAGCCGGGGCATCAAGGACGGGGATATCGTAAAGATTTTCAATGAGCGGGGTATTGTTCTGGCCGGTGCCTATGTGACAGAACGGATTCGTCCCGGTGTTGTTTCCATTGACCATGGTGCCCGCCATGATCCCCTGAAAACAGGCGAAATTGAAAGAGGTGGTGCCATCAACACCATCTCTCCTGGCCCCATCACATCGAAAAATTGTGTAGGTAATGTGGTCCAGGGATACCTTATCGATGTGCAGCGGGTCACGGGACAAGAGATGGATCAGTGGAGAAATGATTATCCCGAGGCCTTTGAAAGAGAATATCATCCCGATTCAGGATTAATATTTAATGCATGGGTTGTGGGAGGTGAAAAATAATGAAAGCATTTTTTATAGATCTATCAATTTGTAATGGGTGTTACTGCTGTCAGATTGCCTGCAAGGACGAGCATGTGGCCAATGACTGGACCCCCTATGCCAAACCCCAGCCTGATACGGGTCAGTTCTGGATCGGCATGACCGAACAGGTGCGGGGCCAGGTACCCAAGGTGAAGGTCTCCTATATTCCCAAGATGTGCCAGCACTGTGATGATGCCCCCTGCATCGAACAATGTGAGTTTGATGCCATTGAAAAGAGAGAGGATGGGTTGGTTATCATTAATCCAGACAAATGCACCGGATGCAAGTTGTGCAAGGACACCTGTCCCCACGATGCCATCTTTTTTAACGAGAATCTGAATATTGCCCAGAAGTGCACTGGCTGTGCCCATCTTCTGGATAACGATCCCGAGTGGACGGTTCCCCGGTGTGTGGACGCCTGTCCCACCGAAGCCCTTAAATTCGGAGAGGAAGCAGATTTTTCAGACTTCATTAAGGATGCGGAA
>JASFYZ010000070.1:0-16664 GCA_045046665.1 Desulfobacterium sp. | reverse complement strand
TGATGGGAAGCTTTAGCTCTGACCTTTATCATCTGACCGGTTTTAAGCCAATGAAGTTTTTTTAAATATTCCAGGGTCGCGGCCTGGGGCATCTTTAGCTCCGGGGCCAGCATATCCATCATTTGGCCCTCCACCATGCCACCGGCACCGGCAGCCCGGGAAACCATGAGAACAAGCCGAAGCAGGGTCGCCTCATCTGGATACACCTCAAAACAGGGGGCAGGATGGGACAAAATGGTAAAGGCATGGGTCAAAAGACCATCCCCGGCAAGGATGGCCGTGGCTTCAGAAAACGCCTTGTGACAGGTGGGCATTCCCCGGCGTAGATCATCGTCATCCATTGCTGGCAGATCATCGTGGATCAGGGAGTAGGTGTGAATCATCTCAATGGCACAGGCCGGGGGCAGGGCAAGGGTAACATCCCCCCCCGAGGCCTGGGCAGCTGCCAGGCACAATACCGGCCGTAACCGTTTTCCTCCGGCCATGAGGGAATGGGTCATGGCCCGGGTTAGCTCAAGCTCAGTCCTTTGCAGAGAAAGTATTTTACGGAGAGAGCTATCCAGAATATCACGTTTTGTTGCCAGATAATCTGACAGGTCAAAGGCATCAGGATTCATGGTCAAAGGGCTCTTCAACCAGATCTCCCTGGCTGTCTTTCATTAAGAGGGTTATTTTCTTTTCTGTTTTATCCAATGTTTCAAGACAAAATTTGGAGCATGTCATGCCTGTCTCAAATTTTTTAATGGATTCCTCCAGGGTGAGGGTGCCGGACTCCAGCTCCCTTACAATCTCTTCCAATTGTGTCAAGGTCGACTCAAAGGTTTTCTTCTTGGCCATATTGTTTTTCCACCTGACAGATCAGCCGACCCCTGGCAAGCAGAACTTCGACTGAATCTCCGTTTTGGGTTGTTGTACTGTCTGTGATAATCTGTTGTTTTGAACCACAGGTCCGGGTAATGCTGTAACCTCTGTTGAGCACGGCCAGGGGACTTAATGCACCCAGTTTGGAATGATTCTCATGGGCCCTGGCCTGGACAGCAGCCAGGGTTGCAGTCATAGCCTGTGCCAATCGTTGGGTCATAAATCGACATATTTCTTTTTGTTCAGATATTCGGCGTGCGGGTGAGGCGGAGTACAGGGCCTTTGTGTACCATGAGGTTTTTTCTCCAAGGGCACCTAACTGTCCCCGCATCTGGCCTGTAAGGCGTTGTTCAAGATCTTCCAGGCGCATTCGAAGATCATCCATGCGGGATCTGGGGCTTTTCAGCCGGGAATTGAGCTCTTTCAAATGGGCTTTAAAACGTTCCATGGATCTGCCAAGGGCCACCGTTAAAGCGTGTTGAGAGGCAAAAACATTTTGAAATAATTTTTCTTGTTCGGGCAGGGCAAGCTCAGCCGCCGCCGATGGCGTGGGGGCACGCAAATCGGCAACAAAGTCACAGATAGTGAAATCTGTCTCATGTCCCACCGCAGAAATGACAGGAATGGTGGAGGCAAACACAGCCCTGGCAAGCTTCTCAGAATTAAAGGCGGCCAGATCTTCCAATGAACCGCCTCCCCGGGCAATAATTACCACTTGAGATGTTGCGCATTTATTAACAAGTTCAAGGGCTTGTAAGATCTCTATGTCAGCTCCATTCCCCTGGACCTTCACCGGCACAATTTCCAGATGAACTCCGGGAAACCGACGGTGGGAAACCTGGATAATATCCCGGATAACGGCACCCGTGGGTGAGGTTATAATACTGATTTTTTTGGGTAAAAAGGGCAGGGTGCGTTTGTGAGCAGCATCAAAAAGACCTTCATGGGTCAACTGCTTTTTCAGCAGTTCAAATTTTGCATGCAAAAGTCCCGCGCCTTCGGGTGCCATGTGCTCAAAAATGATTTGATAGCTTCCCCGGGGTTCGTACAGGGATAATCTGCCCATGCCGGTGATGCGCATGCCATTTTCTGGATTAAAGGGGAGTCGTTTCAGTTGATTGCGGAACATAACACCACTGATGAGTGCTGTGGCATCCTTCAGGGAAAAATAACAATGGCCAGATGCAGGCACCGACAGGTTGGAAATTTCTCCGGTGAGCCAGACAAAGGGATATGTGGACTCAATCAGCTGTTTGAGCTGGCGTGTCAAACCGGACACCGTGTAAATTTGTTGTGATCTGTTATTGCTGTTCATTTACATTCCATATTTCTTTTGCTGGCAGCAGATGTTGTTTAAAAATAAACCGTTCAACAAAAATCTGATCACGTTTACCATCAACTGACCCAGCAGGTCAATTAACAGCAAACCCAATATTTAGATTTATAGAACAGGCAGAGATGGATGACAATACCAAATCAATATCTGTAAGCCTGGCCTGAATAAACATATTCTGATATGAGATCTATCATTTTTTGAAAAAAAATACACCTTAGGGACTTCATAATAATAAAACTACCCATTTTTGTATGCACCACATTTTATTGAAGGCATAATTTAATTCGCTGGAAGCAACTTGGATTGGATAATTGGATCTCAGTTTAAGCCTTGATTAATTTTTAGGATTCAGATCCTAAGAGTTCAGATTAATGTAACATATAAAGGCATGTTTGAATTGAATTTCTTTAGTGTCTGATAATATATATTATGTTAACTTTTTATTCTGACAAATTACAAGGCCCAAACAACAATCCTCTCTCCCCTATTTTCTTAAACTTCCACCTGGTCAAAATAAAAACATGAAAAACATTGGTTAGAAAACTTCAGATCAATTATTTTAAAAGTTAAATATATATAAAGCCTTTTTCCATTTTCAGGCAATTGGCATTTTGGGTTTATAATCCCTTGGCGACCATTTGGGACCAAGGCTTATTTTGCTGTGTCCGTTCCTGAATAATTGTATTTGCAATATTTAAGTTGAAATGTCCATGGGCTGTGTTATATTTTCATTCAACTAACACATAAACAAAAAATAATTAGAATGACTGGCTGAGGTTATGATCAACCCCAAATTGTCTTATAATAAATACCCAATAATTAATTCTGGGTTTTGTTTCCATACTACTTTAAAAAATCATACAGGAGACATTTTAAAATGAATCTTTCTTCTTCAATTTCCAAGGCAGGCTCACTGGTCCGCGTCAACGCATTTATCAGAAGTGTGTACAACTGGATGGCCATTGGTCTTGCGTTGACCGCTGTCACCGCATTTTATGTGGCCACCACCCCTGCACTGCTCCAAATTATTTTCGGGAACCGGATGGTTCTGTTTGGCATGATCATCGGTGAACTTGCCATGGTGTTCTATCTGTCTGCCCGGATACAAAAAATGAATGCTGCCACGGCCACGACCCTGTTTGTTTTTTATTCCATACTTAATGGTGCCACCCTGGCATCTATTTTTATCATTTATACGGCTTCATCCATTGCCACCACCTTTATTACATGCGCCTTGACCTTTGGGGCATGCAGCATTTATGGCATGGTGACCAAACGGGATCTCACCTCCATGGGTGGATTCCTGATGATGGGGCTCATGGGCATTATCATTGCGTCTTTGATTAATATGCTCTTCAGAAGCCCTGGCATTAGTATGGTGATCTCCTACGTGGGTGTGCTGCTTTTTGTGGGCCTCACCGCCTATGATACTCAAAAACTCAAACAGATGGCTCTGAATCAACCCACGGATGCCAGTGGTGCCATGGTCAGAAAAGGGGCTATTATGGGTGCCCTGTCCCTGTATCTTGATTTCATCAATCTGTTTATCATGCTCCTTCACATTTTTGGCGTATCAAGGGATTAATATTTTTAAACCAATATTTGTGATAACCTATTAAACAGCAGAGCCCGGACAAGGGTGCCCCCCTTGTCTGATGGTGTTTCTGCTGTTTTTTTATTTTTATTACCCTTTTTATCATGAGGAGTTATCGCCCTGATCATGGAGCTGTTTAAATCTGAAATTAACACAGACCCTGGCAAAAATGAAGTCAAGTCAGATGGTTACAATGCCGAATCCATAGAGGTGCTCAAAGGGCTTGATCCCGTAAAACGTCGACCCGGCATGTATACGGACACCACCAGTCCTGATCACCTGGCACACGAGGTGATTGACAACAGCGTGGATGAAGCCATTGCCGGTCATGCCAGCCGCATTGACGTGACCTTGCACAATGATAACTCCCTTGAAGTCAGTGACAATGGGCGCGGTATGCCCGTTGATATCCATCCTGTGGAAAAAATATCCGGGGTGGAATTGATCATGACCCGGCTCCATGCCGGTGCCAAATTTTCTAATAAAGATTATGACTTTTCAGGGGGTCTCCATGGGGTTGGGGTTTCCGTTGTAAATGCGCTTTCCACATTTTTGGAAGTGTCTATTCTCCGGGGAGGAGCCCTTTACCGGATTAGCTTTAAAAATGGTTTTAAGGATACCGATCTTGAAATCATTAAAAAAACAAATACAAAAAAAACTGGCACCACCATTCGGTTTTATCCGGATGTCTCTTATTTTGAAGTGCCCAATTTTTCTAAAAAAGCATTAAAACATGCCCTGAAAGCCAAGGCGGTTCTCTGTCCCGGGCTTTTGATTACCCTGATGGATAAAAAAAGCGGTACCCGGGATGAGTGGCAGTTTGACAACGGTCTGCTGGACTATCTCACAGAATCCTTTGATGGATGTGAAACCCTGCTGGGGGACCCTTTCACGGGAACAAAAAAAACAGAAGACGCCGCCGTGGACTGGGCCGTGGACTGGAGTGAAGAGCGAGGGGATAACCTTTGTGAAAGCTATGTCAATCTTATTCCCACCCGCCAGGGAGGCACCCATGTCAATGGGTTTCGTTCCGGGCTTTTGGAGTCCATCCGTGAATTTTGTGGTTTTCACGATCTGTTACCTAAAGGAATCCACATTGCCCCAGAAGATATCTGGCACAACATTGGATTTGTTTTGTCGGTGAAGCTTTCCGATGCCCAGTTTTCCGGCCAGACCAAAGAACGGCTCTCCTCCCGCCATTGCAGCGGGTTTGTAAATACGGCCGTGAGAGATGCTTTCAGTCTCTGGCTCAATCAAAATACGGTGGTGGGGGAAAAGCTTGCAGCCGCGGCCCTGGAAAATGCCAGAACCCGCTTGAGAAAGGCAAAAAAAGTCACCCGTAAACGGGTCACTGCTGGCCCTGCCCTGCCCGGAAAACTTTCTGACTGCACCTCGGGTGATCCTGAAAAAAGTGAAATATTCCTGGTGGAAGGCGACTCCGCAGGTGGGTCTGCCAAACAGGCCCGAGACCGAAGATTCCAGGCCATCATGCCCCTGAGGGGTAAAATTCTCAACACCTGGGAAACCGACCCCTCCCTGATTTTGGCATCAAAGGAAATTCATGACATCTCTGTGGCCATGGGGGTTGATCCAGATACATCGGATATTTCCGGCCTCCGGTATCATAAGATCTGTATACTGGCCGATGCCGACTCCGATGGGCTTCACATTGCCACCCTTTTATGCGCCTTGTTTTACCGTCATTTCAATGAAGTGGTGCGCCGGGGACATATTTTTGTGGCCATGCCCCCCCTTTTTCGCATTGATGTGGGTAAAGAGGTCTTTTATGCCCTGGATGAAGAGGAAAAAGAGAGCACCCTTAAAAAAATTGAACGCCGAAAAAAGCATGCCAAAATTAATGTCCAGCGATTCAAGGGGTTGGGGGAGATGAATCCGCTACAGCTCAGGGAGACCACCATTTGTCCGGATACCCGCCGCTTGGTTCAACTCACCGTGGCAGAAAACGATGTTCAAGGGGGGCACGGAGACAAGCTTTCCGCTGTTTTGCCCCCATCGGATATTACCAATGATGATGCTGCTGCTGATAATTTTTCTATTTCCCCGGATAATAATGATAAAAAGATCCAGACCAAGGGAGTTTTTGAAATGATGGACCTTTTACTGGGTAAAAAACGGGCCTCTGATCGACGCCGGTGGATTGAAGAAAACGGCAATTTAGTGGAGGTGGAATAATGACAAGTCTGTCGCCCATGGTTTTGGATAATGTTGAAAAAATGCCCTTTGAAGAATTTGCCGAAAAAGCCTATCTCAACTATGCCATGTATGTCATTCTGGACCGGGCCCTGCCCAACATTGCCGACGGCCTCAAGCCCGTGCAGCGACGAATTGTCTATGCCATGAGCCAGCTGGGGCTTTCAGCCAAGGCAAAATATAAGAAATCCGCCCGCACCGTGGGAGATGTGCTGGGTAAATTTCATCCCCATGGTGATTCTGCCTGCTACGAGGCCATGGTGCTTCTGGCCCAGCCATTCTCTTGCCGATACCCCTTGCTGGATGGCCAAGGCAATTGGGGGGCACAGGATGATCCCAAGTCCTTTGCCGCCATGCGGTACACGGAGTCCAGACTTTCCAGGTACAGTGAACTGCTGCTGACAGAACTCAATGGCGGGGCCACCCAATGGCGACCCAATTTTGATGGCACCCTTAATGAGCCCATCCTTCTACCGGCTCGCCTTCCCAACCTGATTCTCAACGGCACCACCGGCATTGCCGTGGGCATGGCAACGGATGTCCCCCCCCATAATCTCACCGAAGTGGCCAATGCCTGTATTTATCTTTTGGACCACCCCAAGGCAGACATTGACGCCGTCATGGGTTTCCTTTTGGGTCCGGATTACCCCACAGATGCAGAAATCATCACCCCTTCCCATGAAATCCGGGAAATGTACCTCACCGGACACGGCAGAATCAAAATGCGGGCCACCTATTTTGAAGATCGGGGAGACATTGTTATCAACGCCCTGCCCTTTCATTCTTCCGGGGAAAGAATCCTTGAGCAGATTGCCGGTCAGATGGAGGCTAAAAAACTACCCATGGTGTCAGATATCCGGGATGAATCCGACCATGAGTCCCCCACCCGTCTGGTGATTGTGCCAAAATCCACCCGAACCAATCTGGACGCACTCATGGCCCATCTGTTTGTCACCACCGATCTGGAACGCTCCTACCGGGTGAACATGAACATGATCGGTTTAAATGGCAAACCCGAAGTAAAACCCATGCTGACATTTTTGCATGAGTGGCTTGAATTCCGCAAGGATACCGTGACTAAAAGGGTGACCCATCGCTTGAATCAGGTTAAGGATCGGCTCCACATCCTGGAGGGACTGCTCACCGCATTTTTAAACATTGACGAGGTCATTGAAATCATCCGCACCGAAGATGATGCGGAAGATGCGTTGATGCAGCGGTTCAGCCTTTCAAATCGCCAGGCCCAATCCATTCTTGAAATTAAACTTCGGCATCTGGCAAAGCTCGAAGAGATGAAAATCAAAGGGGAACAGTCGGATCTGGAAAAGGAGCGTAAATCCCTTGAAAAAATACTGGGTTCAAACAAACAACTGATCAACTTGGTTAAAAAGGAAATTCGGCAGGATATTAAAACCCACGGTGACGATAGACGCTCCCCCCTGCGTCAACGAAAGGAGGCAGAGGCCTTTTCCGAAGAAGAGGTTATTGCCACAGAACCCGTGACCATTATCCTTTCCACCAATGGCTGGGTCAGGTCTGCCAAGGGCCATGACATTGATCCTGGAAAACTTAAATTTAAAACCGGGGATTCTCTGCTGGACCATAGCAGGGCCATGAGCAATCGGCCGGTGGTCTTTATGGACAACACCGGACGGAGTTATTCCCTGCCTGCTCACTCCCTGCCCTCGGCCCGGGGAATGGGGGAACCATTAACCGGACGATTGGCCCTTAAGCCAGAGGCCTTTATCTGCAACATGGTAAACGCTGGGGATGATACCCTTTATTTTATTTATTCAGATACAGGGTTTGGTTTTATCACCGATTTTGCCAATTTTATCACCCGGAATAAAAACGGAAAGTTGCTCATCACTCTGGCCCCCCATGCACAACTCATGACGCCGGGGCTGATACCATGCCCAACCACCGACCTTATTGCAGTGATCACCACAGCCGGTCGGTTCCTTATCTTTCCGGTACAGGAAATGCCCAAATTGGAAAAGGGTAAGGGAAATAAAATCATTGGTATTCCCAGGGATGAAGTTCAAATGGCCGCTGGTGAGCGTATCCATATTTTAAAAATAATTCCCCAAGGGGCCACCCTGGTTATCCACGCAGGAAAACATTTCTTGCGTTTAAAACCCGGGAATCAGGAAAACTATACGGGGAAGCGGGGACTTCGCGGCAGAAAGCTTCCCCGTGGATTTCAGAATGTAACTGATATGGAAGTCCTTCCCCCCGAGGATTTAACTGAGGAGATGGCCCGGATGAGTGAAAGTTGATGCTTGGGTGAACCTGGCATCAACTCAATTAAATCGCCACAGTGACAGTCACCTGTTTCATATGATTTTATAATTTCACCCCCTGAGTAGAAAGCGTTGGTGCTTACTAACCCAGGTAAATATTCGGCACTGACCAAACATTTACATTACCAATCCGAATATTTACTAACCCAAGTTAAAATCATTTGAAATGATTAAATTGTCACTGCTGTGTTACAATGGGAAATGGATGTATGGGTATAAAAAAAGATATCGCCAACTATTTTTTATTAGTCCTTTTTTTGCTGCTCATTGGCGGGCTTGTGGCCGTTTGCATTAACATTGAAAATAAAAAATCCCAGGTACAACCCGATGCCCTCTCCAGGATTTTAAAAGAAAAAAAAATCCGATTCATCACGGATAACAATGGCAATGCCTATTATACCTATCGCGGGGAGGCCATGGGATTTGAATATGAACTTGCCAAGGCTTTTGCCGATTTTATTGACGTGGAATTAGAGGTCATTACGCCGGGATGGAACAGCATGATTCCCCTGCTTGAAACCGGAGGCGGCGATTTCATCGGAGCGGCCCTCACCATCACCCAGCGACGGCAGGTGGATTTGCTTTTTTCTCAACCTTACATGCAGGTTCAACAGCAACTAATTTATCATAAAAAAACCCCTAAGATTAAAAGGCCTGAAGCTCTCAGCGGAAAAACCATCCACGTCCGCAGAAATACATCCTACTATGATTGCCTTGAAAAATTGAAAGAGGGTGGCATTGATCTCAACATTGCTCTGATGGATAACACCCCCTCAGAGGAAATCATTGAAATGGTGGCAAAAAAAGAGATTGACTACACCGTGGCGGACTCCAATATCGCCCAATTGAACCGCCGTTATTACCCTGACATCGTCGTCGGTATTCCCCTCCATGAGGTGGAGTTTCTTGGGTGGGCGGTTAATCCTTTGGAAATAAAGCTCATGGACCGCATCAATCATTTTTTTTACCACATCAACAAAACAGGATTCTATGAAAAACTCTTTGAAACCTATTATGGGAATCTTGAAGACTTTGATTATTTTGATGTGAAAAAATTTCATAAACGGCTGGAAACACGATTTCCCAAATATCGTAAATATATTATTCAAGAGTCCTTTAAATATGGGTTTGACTGGCGGATAGTTGCGGCCCTGGTGTACCAGGAATCTCATTTTGATCCCTTGGCCAAAAGCTTTACAGGGGTACGTGGACTCATGCAGGTCACAGAAAGCACGGCTCGGGAAATGGGTATATCCAATAGGTTGGACCCCATTCAGAGTCTCCGGGCCGGCATTAAATATCTTTATATGATGTACAAGAGATTTGATGACATTGACGATCCCAAGGAAAAACTTCTTTTTGCCATTGGTAGTTATAACGTGGGATATGGACACATAAAAGATGCACAAAGACTGGCAGTGGCAGATAGCCTGGACCCGTTGAAATGGTCGTCCCTTGAAAAGACACTCCCTCTTTTAAGTAAACGAAAATATTATCGTAAAACAAGACATGGTTATGCCAGGGGATGGGAACCGGTGAGACACGTTCAACAAATTTTAATGTATTATGATATTTTAAAAAAAAAACTGGCTCCGCCAACTGAACAGCTCCTGGGGGCTAACCAGCACCCATAACCTTTTTATCGGTGGAGTACCTTAAACACCGCATCTGCGGCTGGCAATGTCATCCCCGGCAACGCGGCCAGCTCCTCAAGGGTTGCCAGCTTCATGGCTGTAACCCCTTTATATGCCTGCAACAGCACTGTTTTTCGTTTCTTTCCAATGCCGGGAATATCATCTAAAACTGATCCCCCTGCTCTTTTGTTCCGCCTTTTTCTCTGGAAACCGATGGCCACCCGGTGGGCCTCATCCCGCAACTGCTGTAGCAGATAAAGGGCCTTTAACGCCTGGGTGGTATTCAGGGGATTGGATCGGTGGGGAATATAAATTTTATCGTGATCCTCCCCCTTTTCTACATCTTTCTTGGCAAGACCCGCCACCGGGATCTGATCGGTCAACCCAAGGCCTTTTAATACGGACAGGGCCATGGATAGTTGTCCCTTGCCGCCATCCACCACCAGAAGATCGGGAAATGACAGGGGCTCGCCCTTACTGGGAGAAAATCGTCGGGTGAGGACTTGGGTCATGCAGGCGTAATCATCTGCCCCTGTCACCCCTTTAATAATAAATTTACGATAGGCGGCCTTGTCTGGCTTTCCATCGGTGAAGACCACCATGGAAGAGACAGGGTCCGTGCCTGCAATGTTGGAGTTATCATAACACTCAATGCGCCGGGGAAGCCCGGGCAGGGCCATGAGTTTCTGGAGCATGATAAGCACCGCATGGGTCTCCGCCTCCTGGGACAGTGAGGTGTTCAGCTCATTCTCTGCATTAAGGTGGGCCATGTCCATAATCTTCTTTTTATCCCCCCGTTCCGGAATGAGCAGATGAACCCGACGGCCTTTTTTTTCTGTGAACCGGGTTTCAAGGATAGTCTGATCCTCCACGCCATGGGACAATAAAATTTGGGGGGGAATAAAGGTATTAGTTTCATAGTACTGCATGAGAAACGCCCCCATGATTTCAGGGATACCGTTCCATGTCATGTCAAAGTGAAAATGGCGGGTCCCCACCACATATCCGGACCGAACAAATAACAGGGTCACAACGGCCCTGCCCTGATCTCCGTGGCAGGCAATGACATCCCTGTCCATCATATCCGCAGTCACGGCGATCTGACGTTCCAATGTTTTTTCAATGGCAAACAGTGTATCCCGGAGCTGGGCCGCCCGCTCAAAATTCTGAAGGTCGGCCTGGTGCAGCATCTCTTTTTTTAGCCGCAGGATCAACTCAGGTGCCCTGCCCTTGAGAAACAGTTTTACATCATTGACAATTTCCTTGTACAGCGCCACCGGCACATCCATGCAGCAAGGTCCCAGACAGGTTTTCATCTGGTACTGGAGGCAGGGCCGGGACCGGTTGCTAAACTGTGTCTTTTTACATTTCCTCAGTTTAAAAATGCGATTGACCTGCTTTAACGTATGCTTGACGCTGTGGGCGGATGAGTAAGGACCAAAATAGGTGGCCTGATCATTTTTAATTTTTCTCACCACCTGGAGGACGGGATATCTTTCCGTGCTGTCCAGACGCAGGCAGGGATAATTTTTTCCATCTTTGAGGATGACATTGTACTTGGGCTTATGCTTCTTGATCAGGGTGGCTTCAAGGATCAGGGCTTCATGGGCACTGGCCGTGACAATGAGATCAAAATCAACAATATTTTTGATAAGAATGCCGGTCTTGGGGTCATGCCCTGTCACTTTTATAAAATAGGCAGCCAGGCGTTTTTTTAAATTTCCGGCTTTGCCCACGTAGATGATCCGGTCTTTGGCATCCTTCATAAGATAAACACCTGGGGCACCGGGTGTATTGTTATATTTTTCCTGCAAGGGAGTGTTTAGTGTGGTGTCCATGGCTGAGGGTTATAACTCCTTGATGCGGGTCAGTTCTTTAATCTTATCCCTTAAATCCGCAGCTCTTTCAAATCGCATTTTATCTGCAGCTTCCTTCATCTCCACTGTAAGGCCTTTAATGATCTCCTCCAGATTCTCCGAGGTCGGATCATAGGATTCTGTCTCTTCTTGAACCTGACCTTCCGGGGTATTAATGGCTTTTTCCATGCTGTAGTCAAACACCCTCAACTCTTTTATAATGGTGGAGGGAGTGATATTATGTTCTATATTATGGGCCTTCTGGATTTTACGGCGACGGTGGGTCTCTTCCATGGCTTTTTTCATGGACGGTGTGATGCGATCGGCATACATGATCACTTTGCCGGCGGCATTGCGGGCGGCCCTGCCAAAGGTCTGGACCAAAGAACGATAGGATCGTAAAAAGCCCTCCTTATCGGCATCCAGAATGGCCACCAGGGAGACTTCAGGGATATCAAGGCCTTCCCGGAGAAGGTTAATACCGATGAGTACGTCAAAGAGTCCTTTTCTTAAGTCTTGTATAATATCAATCCGTTCCACTGTGCCTATGTCGGAATGAAGATATTTTACCTTCATACCAAAATCCGAAAAATAATCGGATAAATCCTCCGACATGCGCTTGGTCAAGGTGGTCACCAGAACCCGCTCATCCGCCTCCACCCGTTTCATGATCTCCTCATAGAGATCATCCACCTGCTTGGTGGCGGGTCGTACCTCCAGGACCGGGTCCAGAAGACCGGTGGGTCGAACAATTTGCTCGGCCACCCTACCCTGGCATTTTTCCATTTCATAATCTGCTGGTGTGGCAGACACGTACACCACATGGGCTGTTTTTTCTTTGAACTCTTCAAATTTCAAGGGACGGTTATCCAGGGCCGACGGCAACCTAAACCCATGCCCCACAAGGTTTTCCTTCCGGGATCTATCGGCCTTGTACATGCTACCCACCTGGGACACGGAGATGTGGCTTTCATCAAAAAAGAGAAGAAAATCATCGGGGAAATAATCCAACAGCGTGGGCGGGGGCTCCCCCTGGGATCGGCCGGTGAGGTGGCGGGAATAATTTTCAATGCCGTTGCAATACCCTATTTCATTCATCATCTCAAGGTCGTACTGGGTTCGCTCCTCCAGTCGCTGGGCCTCTAATAATTTATTTTCTTTGTAATAATATTCCAGTCGCTGCTTGAGCTCTTCGGTGATGGCTTTTACCGCCCGTTTCCGGGTCTGGCTCCGGGTGACATAGTGAGAGGCCGGGTAAATGGCGGTTTTTTTAATGGTGTGAAGCACCGTTCCTTTAAGGGGATCAATCTCGGCAATGCTTTCAATGTCATCCCCGAAAAAATCAATGCGCAATGCCTTTTCCTCTTCATAGGCGGGAAACACTTCCACCCGATCCCCCCGTACCCGGAAGGTGCCCCTGTGGAAATCCATATCATTGCGGCTGTATTGGATGTTCACCAATTCCTTTAAAAGGGACTCCCGGGGTTTTTCCATATTTTCGGCTATTTCCACCCGCAGAGCCAGGTAATCTTCCGGGGCCCCAAGGCCATATATGCAAGAGACACTGGCCACCACAATGACATCTCTCCGGGCCAGCACAGACCGGGTGGCGGAATGACGCATTTTATCAATGAGGTCATTGATGGAAGAGTCCTTTTGAATATAGGTATCACTGGAGGGAATATATGCTTCCGGCTGGTAATAATCATAGTAGCTGACAAAATACTCCACAGCGTTTTCCGGAAATAAGATTTTAAATTCATTGTATAGCTGGGCAGCCAGGGTTTTATTGGGAGCAATAATGAGGCTTGGCTTTTCCTCCAATGCGATGATGTTGGCCATGGTAAAGGTTTTACCGGACCCGGTGACCCCTAACAGCACTTGGTGGGCAGCCCCATTCCGGATGCCATGGGAAAGGTATTCAATGGCCTGGGGTTGATCTCCGGTGGGTTGAAATTGTGATTTAATTTTAAACAGACCCATTAAACTCCTAAATTACGCTGAATAATTGATATATGTATCATTAAACAATTAAGTTTTTATATGAAACTCCGCCCAACATACTGGAACCATGAAAGTTTCAATTTTCGTTGTGGCAGGTGGCTACTGCCATGTATGTTCATAAGAAAATTCCGGCAAACCAAGGCACAATACAAGGATTAAGAACGTAGGGGACAGAATCTATTTCTGCCCCATGTTGTGGGCAAACCAAATCACCCTATTATGCAGTGGCCAATCCGATCATATTATGGTAAGAATTATTTTCTAAATTTCAAATTTAATTTAAAATAAAGGAATATCATGGAAGACGAAAATACCAAGCATAATTTTATTAAAACCATTATCACCGAAGACCTTGAAAATGGAAAAAATAATGGGGAGGTGACCACCCGGTTTCCACCGGAGCCCAATGGATTTCTCCACATGGGGCATGCCAAATCCATCTGTCTAAACTTTGGCATTGGCAAAGAATTCAACGGTAAGTGCAATCTTCGATTTGATGATACCAATCCGGCCAAGGAAGACCAGAAATACATAGACGCCATCATTAAAGATGTTCATTGGCTGGGGTTTGACTGGGGTAAAACCATCCATTATGCCTCGGATTATTTTCATCAGCTCTATGATTTTGCCGTTGAATTGATCCATAAAAATAAAGCCTATGTGTGTGGACTTTCCGCCGAAGAGATGCGGGAATATCGGGGCACCCTCACCGAACAAGGCAAGGACAGCCCGGATCGAAACCGTCCGGTGGAAGAGAATTTAAAGCTGTTCCAAGACATGAAAAACGGGGATTTTGAAGAAGGGGAATATGTGCTCCGGGCAAAGATTAACATGGCTTCCCCCAATATCAACCTCCGGGACCCCATCATCTACCGCATCAAAAAAATGGACCATCCCAGAACTGGGGGAGAATGGTACATTTACCCCATGTATGATTTCACCCACGGCCTTTCCGATGCCATTGAAGGGATTACCCACTCTCTTTGCACCCTGGAATTCCAGGATCATCGGCCCCTTTATGACTGGATATTGGACGAGGTATCAGCCCCCTGTCATCCCCAGCAGATTGAATTTGCCCGCATGAACCTTAACTTCACCGTTTTAAGTAAACGAAAACTTCAGAAACTGGTGGAGAATCACCACGTGGAGGAGTGGGATGATCCCCGTCTGCCCACCCTTGCCGGTATCCGGCGTCGGGGTTATACACCGGCATCCATTCGCAACTTTTGCAATATCATTGGGGTGGGTAGAAAGGAGAACCGCATTGATGTGGGGCTTCTGGAAGATTGCCTGAGAACTGATCTCAATGAACATGCCCCCCGGGTTATGGGCGTTTTAAAACCACTGAAGGTCACCATTGAAAACTGGCCAGAGGGGAAAACCGAGGCATTGGATGCGGCTAACCATCCCCAAAAACCGGAAATGGGAAAACGGGAGGTTATTTTTTCCAGAGATATCTTTATTGAGCAGGATGATTTCATGGAAGATGCCCCCAAAAAGTTTTTTCGCCTGGCCCCAGGTCGGGAGGTGCGGCTGCGGTATGCGTATTTCATCACCTGTAAAGAGGTGATCAAGGATGAAACCGGCCAGGTGGTGGAATTGATCTGCACCTATGACCCTGCCACCCGGGGCGGGGATTCGCCTGATGGTAGAAAAGTCAAAGGCACCCTGCATTGGGTCTCCCAGGAGGGATCTGTTCCGGCCCGGATTAATCTTTACGACCGGCTGTTCCTCAATGAAAATCCCGAGGCAGACACCGATGATTTTACAAAAAATCTTAATCCGGATTCCCTGGTGGTGCTGGAAAATAGCCTGGTGGAAAAGAGTCTGGAGGATGCCATTCCAGAAAAGGCGTATCAGTTTGAAAGAACTGGGTATTTTTGTACGGACTTCAAGGAGTCATCACCGGAAAACTTGGTATTTAACCGCACGGTCACTCTGCGGGATACCTGGGCCAAGGTGAAACCCAAAGGAAAACCCCGGCCAAAAAAGAAAAAATAACAAAAATAACGCAACTACTCAGCATATATAATAAGTACCCACACATATATTTTTCAGTATCACGTGAATATATATCCTTGATATTTTTGGGTTTTATCTTGAAGAATATCTGCTCGGGTACTTAAAAAGGCACATTCCCTAGTCAACAACCCCTGAGCTAAAGACTCAGGGGTTTTCTTGCCGGTTTCCTATAAAACACCCTGTATGGACCCGCATGCGGGTGTTATTTTTAAAAAGGTACAACACAAAAATGAAGGGTCGGGTCAATCATGGCGGTCGTCATATTTGGGCAAATATACGGAAAATGTCGTGTCTTTACCTGGCTCACTGTCAAATATAATTATCCCGTTATATTGCTGCACGATTCCATGGGTAACGGAAAGCCCCATTCCGGTGCCTTCTCCCCTCTTTTTTGTTGTAAAAAATGGGTCTAAAATTTTGTCTTGGATGCTTGTTGGGATTCCATGCCCCGTATCGGTTACGGTTAATTTGACAAATTCTCCCGGTATCAGACATATTGCATGACTGCTCTTCATTTCATCCACTCGCACCTCATTCAGACTCACGCTCAAAATCCCACCAGTGTCTTTCATTGCATGGAGGGAGTTGGTACATAAATTCATGACTATCTGATGAATATGGGATTCATCGGCTATTACCAACCCATTGGACTGCATGTCTTTAATTATTATAACATCTGGCGGTAATGAGATACTAAAAAGTTCAAGTGTTTTTTCTACCATAGAACGGACATGAAGCGGCTTTGTTTTGATTTCAGCCTGGCGGCTATATGTAAGAACCTGTGTTACTAAATTTTTTGCTTGTTTGGCAGCGGAAAGGATTCCGTCTATATTGCCGTTTAAT
>JASFYZ010000069.1:0-5115 GCA_045046665.1 Desulfobacterium sp. | reverse complement strand
AATCTGGAAATTGAAAATCTGGAAAAAGAAAAGGAAACTCGCCAGACCCTGTTGGCCGAGGTAAAGGGAAAAAGTGTATTGACACGGGCCGCCATGGTGTCAGCCAGAAACGCCCTGGCAAAAACCATGAAGGCCCTGAAAACCCATTCCTCTACGCCTGATGTAAAGAAGAAAAAAGAGACCCGCACCGGGACATGGAAGGGGAAAAAAGGCCTTTTTTTATCCCGTATGGGATCTTTACCCATGCCGGTAAGGGGGCGTATTCTATCGAAATTTGGTACCCGAATTGACGAAGATGACAAAACCTTCACTTTCCAAGCGGGAATTGATATAAAGGTGGGCATGGGAGAACCGGTGAAATCCGTTTTCAGGGGAGAAATCCTTTATGCAGACTGGTTAAAGGGATATGGCAACCTTATCATTATCAACCATGGCGATAACTATTATACCTTGTATGCCCATGTGGAAGAGGTTTTTAAAAAAAAAGGGGATGTGGTGGCGGACCGGGAGGTCATTGCCACGGCAGGGGATACGGGTGTTGTTCGGGGCAGATACCTCCATTTTGAGGTCAGACACCATGGAAAACCTGTTGATCCCCTTAAATGGCTGAAAAAAGGAGCATGAGATGAGAATGCGTTTGGCAAGGCGGATGTGGCACTGGCTGCCTTTAACTGCAATGGCCCTGATGCTGATAGTGGCGGATGGCTTTGTGGGGTCCCTGATGGCACAAAAAGAGCAGACCTATGAGTCGTTGAAGCTTTTTTCTGATGTGCTACAGGAAATAGAGGAAAACTATGTGGATGAGGTGGATGCCGAACAATTGATCCAGGATGCCATCAAGGGCATGGTGGATAATCTGGATCCCCACTCCAATTTCATGCCCCCCGAGGCCTTTGACGAACTCCAGGATGACACCAAGGGAGAGTTTGGTGGCATCGGCATTGTGATTTCCATGAAAAAAGGGATCTTAACGGTAGTGTCTCCCATTGAAGGCACCCCGGCTTACAAGGCGGGGATCATGGCCGGGGATGTCATTGCAAAGATTGATGACCACACCACAGCAGAGCTGGCCCTGTGGGAATGTGTCAAAAAAATGCGGGGGACCCGGGGAGAGATTGTGGTGCTGACCATTGTCCGCCAGGGAGAGGCCGAGCCCCTTATCTTTTCATTGAAACGGGATATTATCCCCATGACCAGTGTTAGAAGTACCACCCTCCGGCCGGGGTATGGGTATATCTGGGTGACCAATTTCAGAAATAATACCGCCGATGAGATGGTGGATGCATTGACAAAACTGGAATCCGGAGAGGTGCCTTTAAAAGGACTGATCATGGATTTAAGGAATAATCCAGGGGGGCTGTTAAACCAGGCTGTGGCAGTGTCAGATGTCTTTCTTAATCAGGGCGTCATTGTCTCCATAAAAGGTCGGCAGGCGGACCACACCGAAATTTTTGAGGCCCGGTTGGGCTCGGTGAAGCGGAATTATCCCATGGTGGTATTGATCAATGGCGGCAGTGCCAGTGCTGCGGAAATCGTGGCAGGGGCCTTGCAAGATCATAAAAGGGCCGTTATTCTGGGGACCACCTCCTTTGGCAAGGGATCTGTTCAGACGGTAAAACCTCTGAAAGACGGATTTGGGCTCAAGTATACCATTGCCCGATACTATACCCCCAATGGCAGATCCATCCAGGCCCAGGGTATCCATCCGGACATTGAAGTAAGTTTTTACAAAATAACGGATGATGCGGAAAATGAGGCAGAAGATCCGGATAAAAAAAGATCTTCCATGGCCCACATGCTCCGGGAAAAGGATTTGAAAAATCATCTTAAACCGGAAACCGAGATGCTTGAGAAATCAGGGGACAAGATCGAGAAAAAGACAGATGGCTTTGCCCCGGGGGGACCCATTGGACTTGAAGGGCTTAAACAGGACTCCCAGGTCCAGCAGGCCCTGACCATCCTCATGGGGTACAGCCTGTTGACCCAGGGACAGGGGACCTTGTAACCCCATGGCCATGTACAGACGCAACACAAGGGGAAAAGGGTTCCGGTGAGGCGAAAAGTTCAAAAGACAAGGCAAAAAAATGGAAAAATACCCCTCCCCTTTGTTGACCTTGAATCAAAAAAGGGGTTCCTTTTCCTGGTTGGGCTTATTAGTCTTGTATTTTTTGTGGCATTGGCAGCAATGGGGATCTATTTCTATATAGACCATGGGGAGTTGCCAAAAAAACCGGGGGGATCCCACGCCACTGTGCTGACTTCAGATGGTCAGTCCCGGAAACACTCCCTGGCCCCGGGGCCGGAGGATTCTTTTGCCCCGGGAACGGACATTCACAACAAGGTGGCATTGCAGGGCCTGGATCAACAAGATTTGCCTGGGAAGGCAGATCCGATACACCCCGAGGTGCCATCCTCTGAATTAATCAATGAGAAAGCCGTCGAAGAAATTAATACCCTCCCCCTCACATATAACGAACCTGGCACTGGTGGTGGACAAGACAATCGTCCACTATATGAGGTGTTTGATAAAGACTCCAGCCCGTCTTTTGGGCGAGGGGATGTCCCTGGGCCTGAAGGCAAAGAGGGATTGCCACGGGTGGCCATTATCATTGATGATGTGGGATTTGACAAAGCCATGGCCATGGCGTTTTCCCGGTTGAACCCCCATATCACCATGGCCATATTGCCGGAGTCTCCCTTTGGCAGGGCCATTGCCGATCGGCTCTATGTCAGGGACGTTGAGATCATGCTCCACCTGCCCATGGAACCCATGCAGTACCCGGAGGTAAACCCGGGACCTGGGGCACTCATGGCAGACATGCCCCCGGACCTGCTTTTGGAAACCCTGCGAAGAGATCTGGACTGCATACCCTATGTAAAGGGGGTGAACAATCACATGGGTTCACGCTTAACCACCCTGTCTGATCAGATGCGGCAAGTGTTTACCGTGTTGAAAAAAAGAGATCTTTTTTTTATTGACAGCCTGACGGCCAGGCATTCCATATGCAGGGATTCCGCCCGGCTGTTTCAGCTCGCCTTTGCCCAGCGGGATGTTTTTCTGGATAATATCCAGGATAAGAATTATATCACCGGCCAGATCAACGAGTTGATTCAAATCAGCCAGCTCCATGGATTTGCCATTGCTATCGGGCATCCATACCCGGTCACCCTGGAAACCCTGGCGCTTCTATTACCGGAAATGCAGGAAAAAGTCAGTATTGTCAGGGCTTCTGAACTGGCGGTGAGACCGAATTTATAGGGTGGGTGGCAGATATGTTGTTAATAAATCTGTTTATTTAGTCGATTTTTGAAAAAACAATACACAATATGTGCAACTTTTGATTATTTGGAGTCCGTTATATTGTATTGAAAATCCTCTGGCCTATACTAAATCAACAGGGGCATTAATCGTTGTTGGAAAAGGTGGCGCAAATGGCCACCCATTCGCCTTCCTCCCGGATTTCTGTGACGGCAAAGCCATTCTGCTGGAGTTTTTCCACAATGGCCTCCTTTTTTTCCGTTATAATGCCCGACAAAATAGCCGTCCCCCCGGGTTTTATACGTTGCTTGATATCTGTAATGATCTCTAAAATGATTTCAGCAATGATATTGGCCACCACCAGATCAAAGGGGCCAGTTCCCCTGTCCTGGTATTGATCCAGGGTTGTTTGCTCCAGATGGTAAATCTGTGGGGAAACTTCGTTTTTTTCAAGGTTTTCTCCGGCCACCTGTACTGCCACCTCATCGGTGTCAATGCCTGCCATGGCAGACACCCCCAGAAGACCTGCCGCGACCATGAGAATGCCTGAACCGGTGCCCACATCCAAAAGGGTTTGACCCGGCTTAAGGTTCTCCTCAATCATGGCAATGCACATGGCCGTGGTGGGGTGGGTGCCTGTTCCAAAGGCCATGCCCGGATCAATGTGGATGACAAGGTCGTTACCTCCGGCCTCAAACTCCCGCCATTCAGGTTTGATGATGATCCGGTCGGTGATGCGGGTGACAAAGAAAAATTCCTTCCAGGACTCGGCCCAATCTTCCTGGTCCACCAATTGGGTGGTGATACCCACCTTTATACCGATGGATAAAAGTTCTCCGGATCGTTGTTCAATGCGGGGCAAAAGCGCCTGGGAGCTATCTGTGTCCGGGATATATCCGGATATGGAACTCTGGGTGGACAAGGGCAGGGCGTCGCTGGCAAATCCATCAACAGGCGGCGGCAGGGGGACGTCACACACCACTCCTTTTAATCCAAGGTTTAAAAAAATATCGGTGACCAGATCTTCTGCCAGTTGGGCATCATCGCCGGTAAAGACGGCTTTTACATGTATCCATTTCATGGGTGTTTTCTTTCTTTCACTGGGTGGTCCCCTTGCAAAATGTATGGGGATTATTTAAAATTTATGGTTTTATAATATAAGGATGTCAGGGTCTATAGTTCAAAGTTTCCGAAACCCTGGGGGTAATGGAAATCATTCACTGAATACCATGGAAAAAGCATTTCTTTCAACATGGAAATCAGCAATTGTGATTTTGGGTGTTCAGAGTGGCTCTTAATTTCTCCCAAATTTTAAGTTAAAATTAGAATTGTTGACATGGAAACACACCCCGGTTATTTTTTCACTGGGTCTGTGAAAAACGGATCCAAATAAGGATGTCATGATGAATGAAACTCAATATCTTGAAAAGTTCAAGCTGCTTACCGGAATGGGCATGCTTCTCCAAACTTGTGACAGGGAAGACGAGTTGTTTGATGTCACCTATCTCTATTTGCCCAAACTATTCCCGGAATTTTATGGTGAAATTTTTTTACAGGATGCGTTGGATAAAAAAATTCACTCTGCATCTTCCTGGGGAACACCGGGAAAAGAAATGGCAATGCCGGATTTTGCCCAGTGCCGGGCTTTTACCTGTGGCGTTGTTGTCAATACCCGGGAGAATAGCGCTGTCTCCTGTAAGGCGTGCCACCGGGGTGAGTGCTGCGTTCCTTTTTGTGATGGGGATCACGCCTTTGGCATGCTGTGTTTAAGTGGCGGAACGGCACAAGTCAGAGCTGGTTACCGGGGGTTGGCCTTTGTCACGGCAGAATATCTTGCGTTGGCCATCGTCAATTTA
>JASFYZ010000068.1:0-10183 GCA_045046665.1 Desulfobacterium sp. | reverse complement strand
TTCTGGAACCTGAACAAATTCTACCGGTAAATCCTGCTGCAAATTTTTTTTCTTCCAATATGTAAATTGATTGGCTCTCAGATTGTTTTTTCGACAGTAGGCAGACTGGCTGAGTTCTGTATCTGTCCAGGCATCCAGATGGACTTGCCAGAATGCCCGGCGCTTATCATTTTTAGAATTTTTGAAATCTTGATTTTTCATGCTTGAATAGACCTCTTTTTGTGGTAAAGTTGGCCTATTATGACTCAGATGGGCTATCCTGTGAAGATGGGGTTCATTGAGCGCTTACAGTCCCTATCCCGGTCCTGAAACCGCCCTGACCGATCTGTTTGTTCACCCCCTCAATACCTGAAAGGAGTCGTGCCATGAGTCAAAAAACATTTTCTTTCATTTTGTAATGATTTACAAGTCCTGTACAATAAGCCCCAATAATTTTTTCTTATAATATTATATTTTAAAATGTACTGTCTTGACAAATTTGTATTTTGAGTATAACAATGTGCTTATTATGGATTATATCTCTTAACCTGTTTTCCATATGTAATTGAAAACAGTCATGTCCATAGCCGAATGTATGACTCAAGAGACGGGTTTGCCATGTTTTATCGGTATCACCCAAGAGACATGGAAACGCTTTGTGAAGGACTGCTTGAAGGGGATATCCGCATTCACCGAAGCGTGATGGAACGAATGAACCATCGTACTGCCAATTATGCGCCGGGCCAAATACCGAAACAATTTGTGGTGGTGGAAAGTGATATGCAGACACCCCCCGAGCCCAGGAATTTTGGAAACACTTTGGAATGGGACAACATCCGAGCGAATATTGATCAGTGGGTATTAAAGAGAAAAAAGCTGTATGGTGTCATGTTGACATTTACACTTGTCGTTCTTCTGGCTGCATGCCTGCTTAAACTGCCGATTTTCAAGAATTCAAATGGGAACTCGTTACAATAGATTATTTTAACTTGACTTTGATACTAATAGTGATATCATATTCATATGAAAAGCATAACTGAAAAATTAAAACAATTTAAAAAGAATCCAAAAGATGTAAAGTTTTCAGAATTATGCAAAGTGTGTGATTTTTACTTTGGAGATGCTCGACAATCAGGATCAAGCCACAAGGTTTACAAAATTCCATGGAGAGGCGACCCACGTGTCAATGTACATAATTCCAAAGGGAAAGCAAAAGCCTATCAAGTAAGGCAGGTATTAAAAGCTATTGAAAGGTTGGAGGTAGAAAATGGCCTTAAAAAATGATCATTATACATATCGTGTGACTTGGTCAGCAGACGACGATGAATATGTGGGATTATGTGTAGAATTTCCTAGTTTAAGCTGGTTGGCCGACACACCGGAGACGGCTTTAAAAGGCGTCAGAAATATTGTCGATGAAGTTATAAAAGACATGAGAGTCAATAATGAAAAAGTACCTGAACCCATTGCTGTTAAAAATTATAGCGGGAAATTTATGGTACGAGTTCCACCTGAAATCCATCGTACTCTTGCTATTAAAGCAGCAGAAGCCGGTGTCAGTCTCAATCGCCTCGCGAGCTCTAAACTAAGCCACTAAAAAACACAATTTGTTAGGTCTTGACCAAAATTGTTTGAACTTCTCAATGTCCCCTGGTATTGGACAGTCATCGACTTTATCTGTATCGATCCTGGGAGCACACTTCTTTTGTGGCACGGTCCATAAAAGACCTCATGGCCCGGCGGTTTCCAGTGCCCACGGATTTAAGCTGGCGCTTGGGCTGGGCCTTTACCTCCTTAAGATCCCCCAAAGAGGCATCGGGAAAAGAGATCCACTGGCAGAGCATTGCCGCCGGGGTGGCCGCAAGAAATGCCTTCACCGTGATTTCCGGGGGGGCTGGCACGGGTAAAACCACCACCGTGGTGCAGGTTCTGGCCCTTCTCCAGTCCCTGGCCTGGAAGAGGAATCTCCCTTAAAAATCCGCCTGGCAGCCCCCACTGGTAAGGCCACTGGCAAGGCTGCGGCTCGTCTCACGGAATCCATGGGAAGCCCCTTGATCTCTTGTCCGATGACGTCAAAACACACATGCCCCGGGAGGTGAATGCCGGGGATCTCGGTAAAGCTCTCTGGCTGTTCCAGGGAGACCTGGAAAATCGGATAGACATAAAACGCATGGGACTGGAATCCTTTGAGGTTAAAGCCTTTAAACGCCTGGTTCTTGACGGCCTGGACAGCGACGGTATTGTGTTGGAGGGCAGGGGAGGGGATAAAGCCCAATTCACAGACAAATCAGAATTCACAGATAACAGGGAATGCTCCCGAACAAATTAACAATTAAAATGAACCGGATGAAACCGGTTATTTGAAAATATTAAAAACAGAAAATCGCAAGGAGGGTTTATGATAGAAAATAAAATCATCCAGGATCTTCACACACATTTTTATTCAAGCATGGTCCTAATCCGAAAATTCGAGGAAAAAATTGTGGCACTGAGTCAGGAGGCCGGCCGACTGCCGGGTATGCAGATCTTGGCCAACGGCCAGGAGGCGGTTGCCACAGGCATTGTTTCAGCCCTTGAACCGGAAGACGTCATTGTCAGCAACCATCGCAGTCATGGTCATCTCATTGCCAGGGGTGCCAACTTAAATTCACTGATGGCGGAGATCATGGCCAAAGGCACAGGTGTCAATGGCGGCAAGGCTGGCACCCTGCATCTGGCAGATCCAGATATCAACGTTTTGATGACATCCACGGTGGTCGGTGCAGGACCCCCTCTGGCCATTGGCTCAGCCTTTGCCCAACAGTACAAGAATTCCAAGGCCATTACCGTTGTTTTTTTCGGCGATGGTGCAGCAGCCGAGGGGAGCGTTCATGAAGCCATGAATCTGGCAGGCGTGTGGAAGCTGCCGGTTTTGTTCGTGTGTGAAAACAACTGTTGGGCTGGCGCACAGCGGCCTGAAGAGCATTGCGCCACCCCGAATATTTTCCTTCGTGCCAAAGGATATAATATGCCCGGTCACAGTGTGGACGGAAATGATGTGGAGGCGGTTTACAATCTTAGCCGAAAGCTGTCTCAACACTGCCGTTCCGGCAGCGGACCCGCTTTTATGGAAGCATTGACTTATCGCATGCGCGGCCATGGTGAACAGGACCGGCAGCATTATGTGGACCCGAAGGAGCTTGCGATCTGGGCTAAAAAATGTCCGATTCGTCGGTACGGCAAAAAACTCCTTGATGATGGCATTCTCTACACCGATCAGATCGAGGCCATTGACCAGGAAGCAACAACGCGGGTGGAAGCCGCCGTGACGTTTGGTGATGCAAGTCCCTATCCCGGTCCTGAAACCGCCCTGACCGATCTGTTTGTTCACCCCCTCAATACCTGAAAGGAGTCGTGCCATGAGTGAAAAAACATTTGGGCAGGCTTTAAACGAAGCCCTTACAATTGCCCTGGAAATTGATGAAAATGTATTTATTGCCGGTGAAGGCGTGGGGGTTTCCATCCACCAGGACCCCAACATGGCAACCCACGGCCTTTTAGAAAAATTCGGTTCAAGACGGGTAAAGGACACACCGGTCAGCGAAGCTGCCATTGCTGGACTTGCCGTAGGTGCCTCCTGTATGGGTCTGCGGCCGATAGTGGAAATCATGTTTTTTCCGTTTATCACCCTGGCAAGCGACATGCTGGTCAACCATGCCGGAAAGCTACGCTATATGAGCGGCGGCAAATCCAGCTTTCCCATGACAGTCAGGGTTAAGGCCGGAGTCGGTTTTGGTGCTGGCAGTCAGCATTCTCATAACCTTGAATCCTGGATCGCACACAGCCCCGGCCTGAAAATAGTCTGGCCGTCTACACCGCAGGATGCCAAGGGGTTGCTGCTCAGCGCCATATTTGACCCAGATCCGGTCATCGTGGTGGAGGATATGATGCTTTTCCGGATGCCCGGTGAAGTTCCTGACGGCGACATTCGGACACCCCTGGGCAAAGCCCGGATGGTTACGCCGGGGACGGACTGCACCATCGTGGCCTATGGCGCTGCCCTGTACACGGTCATGAAGGCGCTTACCCCATTGAATGAGCAGGGAATTTCCTGCGAGGTGATTGATCTGCGGTCCCTTGTCCCCCTGGACAAGGCCTGTATTCTCGACTCGGTTCGCAGGACTGGCCGGTTGGTTGTGGTGCACGAAGCCTGTCGTTTCTGCGGGTTTGGGGCGGAACTGGCCGCCATGGTGGCAGATGAAGCTTTTGATGCACTTAAAGGTCCGATCAAGCGGGTTGGTGCCCCGCAGAGTCCGGTTCCAACAGCACCTACCCATGAGAAAATCTTTAAGCCCGGTCCTGAAGATGTGGTCCTGGCGGTCCGGGAGGCACTGGGAAAACAAAATCACAATTGAAGTTAAGCTAGTCTTTTGGAAAGGATTTTTATTGTGGCGGAAGAAGCGGTTGATGCCATTCATAGGGAGCACAAACTGGTTGGCAATTGGAAGGGAAGACATGAATGTCATATTGAATCTGATTGGCTGCTAATTTATATGGTCGAATCAGATCGAGTTGTTTTTGAACGGACAGGAACATACTCTGATTTCTTCACCGATGATCAGCGGATCACCTGAGCAGAGGTGGTATTCCTTGTGAATAACTGCCTCATCAGCACCTAATAATACAGCGCTTTTGAGAACGTCACCTCGGAGTATCCTCTGTCAAATTTTCGCATGATGCCCTCTGTCCCTTTTGTATAACCCATTGAAAAATAAATTGTGGAGAAGGGGTTAATTGAGGCAAAGCTATCTTTTATGCGCTCATCAATGGTTAACCGGTGGCTGTCATCCCAACCACTGAGATCGACGAAGGTGGTGTTGTATCCTCTGTTTTTAAGAATATTTACAGACAAGGGGATAACCAGCACCCTATAAAATCCCGATAAACAGAAAGGAAAACAATGAAAATAGGAATAATGAACAACCCGTCAAAATCAGTCTATGATGAGGCCGAGTTTTGTGGCAAAGCCGGTTTTGAATTTTTGGATTTAACCATAGAAGGTCCTTGCGCCACCAACGTTGATATTGATAGATTGAAGCCAATCCTTGATTCCTATGGATTATCAATCACCGGGCATACCGACCCCTGCCTTCCATATGCGTATCCAATCCAGGGAGTCCGAGAAGCTTGTTTTAAGGAACTGGAGAGATGTGCAGAAATATTTTCCGCCTTGGGGGCGAAGGTCATGAATATCCATCCTTGCTATTTTTGTCCGCCAGCCATGAGAAAAGATTTAGTCTCATTCCTTATAGAGGCACTACCACCCATTGTTGAAATGGCTGCATCATATGGGCTCACAATGATACTTGAAAACTATAAAGCCCCTTTTGACCGAGTTTCCACCTTTAAAAACTTACTGACACAAGTGCCGGGTTTAAAGCTGCATCTCGATTTCGGACACTCAAACTTCGGTATCGATAATCATGAGGTTTTTTGCGGAGAACTGGGAGAACACATCCAGCATGTTCACTTTTCTGACAACCGATCCAAATCCGATGACCATATGCCCTTGGGTGTAGGAACCGTAAATTGGCAAAAAGCAGTGAATTCATTGAAAGCAACCGGTTATAATAGTACCATTACCTTGGAAATTTTCTGCAATGATCCTATGCAACACAAATATCTGGATCTGAGCCGAGAGTTTATTCAGGAACTCTGGGCGTAATTTAACCGATTACCACGAAAGAGGTAAGATTATGAATAATACGCGACCAATCCACCCCGGAGAAATCATTAAAAAAGAGTTGAACCATTCAAGCATAGACCCAATCTTTGATTCCTATGGATTATCAATCACCGGGCATACCGACAACTGCCCTGAAACACGACACAAAAACCTAAACATTGCAAAGCAGAAAAGCCTAAAAAGCGTTTGCGTTTGCTTGTGAAGCCTACGGTGCTGGTCAGCACCGCGATCAACGAGGAGTATAGAATGGATAAAGATAGTACACTTTCTGCGGCTGATTTGTTTAATGAAGGTTTGAAAAGTTTCAATAAACCAGATGGGATTGCTGCTGTCCGGGCATTTGAGGCAGTTGTTAAGATTGACCTTGCCTATCGTCACGAGGATGGTGATAATCCTTATTTCTATCTGGGCAAGATTTCCGAAATAGAAGGTCGGATCGACGACGCGATTCTTTTTTATTCGAGCGCTTTGACGTTGGACCTGTACGACGAGGAGAGTCTTATTGGCCGGGGAAGCTGTTATACAGTTAAAAAGAATCATGAAGCTGCCGTAGCCGATTTCAAAAAGGTACTGGATATTCCGCCTGAAAGCAGGAATGCACCGTTGCAGAATGTGTTGTCTGCGATTGCGGAAAACTACCGCCAGCAAAAGGATTTTTCCAATGCACTTCACTGGGGGGAAAAGGCACTTTTGGAAGACCCTAATAATGATCGACATCAAGAATTGATTGCCGAAGTCAAAAAACAGATGCGGGACGTTCCTTAATGTCTATGGGCGTTTAAACGGTGCCCAGAAAAGCGGATGCGTATATATTACCAATGTTTTAGGTACACAGTGTCCCATGAAGAGCCATCTGGGCCTGAGCGAACTGGTTCCTTTCAACGATAAACTGCATGTTTGTCTGCCTGTCTGCCTGTTTGTCTGTGAAGTTGAGCTTGTAGAGTGACTCCTGTAGCCAGATCATTTTAATTAGATAGTTCTGTTGATCTTCAAAGAGTTTATAGATACCTGGCTGATTGGTTTTCTTATGTTCGATGGGATCCTTGGGGTCCGGTCTGTCAGCTCTTTGGGATCAATCCCTGAAAATGCCGCTATCATGGCGGCAGAGAGGGTGGTGTTACCGATGCCCATGTCCAAGGTTTCAGAAGAGGGAGCCGATGAAACACCCACCGCCTCCTCCGGAAGGGGCCAGGTCGTTGTCAAGGTTTTTTACTGCCACATCATCAGGTGCAACGCCGCTGTAGTTGAAATCCAATGAAACTGCGGGTGCGAGTACGGCGTGATAGGTCTGATCCCCATCCTCTATATTATCGTCGATTCCGGTGATGGTCACGCTTACTGGAAGATCCCAGTTTTCCGGGGTAAAGGTCAGGGTCGCGGGAAACACCGACCCCTCGGTGGTGTCTGAACTGCTTATTTCAATGGTTACATCCGCTAAGGGTGGGCTTGCCAGGGTGATGGTAAAGGTTGCGGTTTCGCCATCTTCCGTGGTGTCACCGATCACGGCACCAAGAACGTATCCGCCGCTCGCCTCCACCGCCTGCGGCCTGACCACGGCAGCATAGGCTGAGATGATCTCTGTCCGGATATCCATGGTCCCTGAATCTGAGAGGGTAAAGGACGCAGGTTTCCATTTGCCTACAGCGTCATCATATATTAGGGCCAGAAGATCCTGGCTTGAATACCCGTCCGGCAGATCAGATGCCTCATAAGGGATGGAGACTGTCATGGATGATGTGCTCTTTGCGGCATTATCGGTTAAAATCAGTCCGTTGATGAGTAGATACTCATTTGAAATGGCCGACAAATTTTTGATTTTGGCGGTGGCCGACATCATTTTCAGTGAATGGGTATTTTCCCAGCCGTGTTCCTCTGCATACTGCCGCAGGGTCCGGGGGGTCAGGATAAGATCCTCCCCTGTCGCATCCCCGGAATCCGGGAAAAATACATCCTCGGGTATGGTGATCGAGAAGACCCCCCCGTCTTCAAAAAAGACCAGCACAGTGCCGGTGAGGCGTCCAGATTCTCCAAAGGTGATCCTGGTCTCTTTTCCCAGGGTGACGTCGTTGAGGGTGCCGTTGTTGGCGATCAGCCCTTCGATCTGGCCACCTGAAACCTTGGCGTCTTTCTCGATGGTAACCTCATAGTCCGGATCCGTAGTTCCGTCCGGGGCGTTTCCCGAAATAGTGCCGTTGTTGATCATCTCTCCCTGAATGGAGCCACCGAATACGGTACCGTTGTTTTTTGTCGTTCCCGATATCACCCCGCCCCGGTTGTTCAGATCAGTTTCAGGGGCCAGGGAGACGTTGTTGAGGCGGCCTTTGTTGCTTGAACCTCCGGAGACAGTTCCTCCGTTTACCGTGCCCCCGTTCACGAGGTCCGAAAGAATGCCGCTGTTATCCACCGTACCGCCGGCATAGAGGGTCACATTGCTATGGGTGCCAGTGTTGGTACTGGTCTGGCCGTTTTCGACTGTCTGATTATCGCTCTCTATTGGCGATGAGTCGTCGTTATCATTGCAATCAGGGATGCCGTCTCCATCGGTGTCAAGGGGGGTCACGTTGATGGTCATTGTCTGGGGGGGATCCAAGCTGTAGTCTTTTCCGTCATGCACCTTGAAGGTGAAGCTGGTATAGGGGGTGCCGCTCTGACCCGAAATCGGTGTAAAGGTGAGGTCGCCCAGGTCGGCCACAGCCACCTCATCGCCGATAATGATGGGGTTGTTGGACAGGGCGAGGGTGCCCGAATCCGGCGGGGCAACGATCCGTACCTTCTGGAGGGTATCGTCGTTTGCATCGCTGAAGGGGAAATCGGAGATATTAAAGGTGTGGATGGCATCGGCTTCCAGGGTGATTCCATTATCCGCCGAGGTGGGTTGGGTGTTCCGTGTAACGATGATCGTAAGATCGTTGTCCGCAGATGTCCCGCCGTCCCCGTCTGTGAGCACAAATCTTATTGTCCGGGTGCTTTCCGTTGCCGTGACAGTATTTATGTTCCGGTAGGCCATGGCCCGGAGGATTTCCTGGATTCTGGCCGGTGTGGCGTTTCCATGAATCTGGTTAAAGGACAGTACAAGGGCGTTGCCGGTGTTGCCGGTAATTTCGGCCACCACCGTTCCCGAGACAGAGATCAGATCACCGTTGGTCACACTGCCGTCATTGTCGATGGAGATCTCACCCAAGGTATCAATGGTCAGGAGATCTTCTGAATCTTCCAGGTTATCTTGAATCCATACGGTCAGGTCGCCCCCGTCAAAATTAATGGAATCCGTATCTGTCACCGTTGCTGGATTGGCCTGGTCCATCACCACAACGCCGGAGCCCATCACGTAAACCAGCCTGTCGTTGTCGAGGCAGGTGATGACAGGTGTGTCGTTGACAGCATCGATGGTGATGTCAAAGGTTTGGCCTGTGAGAGGTCTGGCTCCGTCCTCTCCCCCGTCGGCCAGGGTGAAGACAAAGCTGTCGGACAGGGTCTCGCCACCGTCGTGGCTGTATTTCAAAAGGTTGTTGTCGATCTCCTCCTGGGTGAAACTCCCGTTTTCAATGATCTCTTCTCCGGCATCCAGCATGCCGTCGTTATCGGCATCCTTCCACAGGGTGCCGTGGGCCGGCAGGGTGGTCACCGTAAAGATGAGGCTGGCACCCCGGTCATCAGGATCGGTTCCTTCGAGTTGGGCCGTGGTGATGACGGAGGTTGAGCCCTCGTCAATGGAATGAGCACCTGTCAATCCGGTGTTGATAACGGCGGGCTCCTGATTCTTCGGTGTGATGGTGATCAAAGGGGTGGTCATTGTTTCCCGGCCTTCCTTGTCCTTGAGTATGAAGGTAACCGTCCGTGTGGTTGCATCGGCCGTGGGATCCTCGGAGGTATTGCGGTAGGTAACGGCTCGCACCAGCTCCTGGACAAGGTTGTTGGTGGCGTTTGCAGTAAAGTTTATCGTCATGGTAGCGTTTTCGGTCACAATGCCATCGTTTACTGTGCCGCTGGTGTCGCTCAGGGCGGCGATTATTTTGTTGGAATGGGAGAGGTTGCCGCCGGAAATGGAGAGATCACCCGAGGTGTCGATGGCAAGTTCATCATCTGCATGGGCCCCGTCGGTGATCTGAACGGTGAGGCTTGCGCCGGAGTCCCAGTCCGTGTCCCCGTCGGCGTCCCAGGCGGTGGCTGCGGCATCCATGGCTGTAGCCCCGTTTCCTTCGGTAAAGGCGGTATTGGCCACGGTGAGGTGGGGCAGGTGGTTGGCGTTAATGACTTCCACCGGGTTTCCCGTGGTGTCCGAGGTGTCTTTGTTGGTGATCTGGGTACACCAGTCGTCAGCTGCCGAAAGAGTGTAGGCTGCCCCGTCAGACGCGGTCATGCCGTCCTTGTCCATGATGTCTATCAGGGAGATCCTGTCAGCCGTGCTCATGGTCACCGTGAACACGGTATACGACGTCCGGTTCACATCCGGGGTGTTTGCGGTGAGGGTGTGGGTGC
>JASFYZ010000067.1:0-21805 GCA_045046665.1 Desulfobacterium sp. | reverse complement strand
GGGGGGCAGGTGGTGTAATTCTAACTAAATTTTCATTAATTTCAGGGGCTTGCCTTCCGGGCTCAGGATTTTGTTGGCAGCCTCCAGCTTTTCTCGGCTGGAGATGACGGCAGTTCCTTTATTCTTATCATCCGCCTTAAAATATTTTTTGGCCACCATGGCCACTTTTTGCTTATCCACGGCCAGAAGCGCTTTTTTAAATTTTTGTCTTGTCTCATCGGTGAGGCCGATCTTATCCCGGTAAAAGGCCTTTATGGAGGCCGGTCCCGGTGTCTCTGGTTTATCAATCTCCGAGCACACCTGTAAAATGGCCTCTTTGACATCCTCATCGGTTACCACATCCCCGGTGATGAACTCACAGGCATTGGCATACACATCCAGAGTTCTTTCAATGTTGGGGTCCCGGTAGGAGCCAAAGGAAAAAGTCCCTTCCTCCGGGCTGTAAACGGCAAAGCCTCCATAGGCCCCCCCTTTTTCCCTGATCTCCCGGTGAAGATACATGGAGCGCAAAAGCTTGGCAATGACACTAAGGCTGGGGGCATCTTCATGGGCTATGCGCACGGTGGTAAAGGCCTGGGCCACGAAGGAGACCGAAGTACTGGTACTCCATCCTTCCCGGGGGTATTCATTTTTTACGGGGATATCGATGGGCTGCGGTTCCTTTGTGTCTCCTTCCGGCACAAGGGTGAGCAGCCTGGCAATGTTTTTGTCTCCGCACGCCAGCCCTTCTTTATCCCCCACAATAGCCGGGGAGAGATTTTCTCGTTTGAAAAGACATTTGACCATGGTGTCAAGATCACAGGAAAGTTGTTCCAGGTGGGCCTGCCCCTCTTTTGTATCCTCTATTTTTTCGGTGAGGGATTTGATGAACTGAAATTGTGAAATACCATGCCACATCTCCCCCAGGGTCGCAGCCGGGCTGAAATTTCGGGCAGCCAGGGACATGGCATATCGATGGCCATTGCCCACAATGGAGGATTCTAATCCTGCCCTGTACTGAAATAGCAGGCTCTTTAATCGGGTGATATCCTTAAAACTCACGCCGGACACCAACTCGGCAATGATGTCAAACATGTTGTCAATGTTATGGTTCAGGGCCTTGCCCTGGAGGGACATAAATGTGATCAGCTTTCCATCGTCCTTAAATCCACTGCCGGAAAAGGCGGAAAGGCCGATGCCGCCGGTGTAAAGATCCATGAGGGCTGCAAGGTCGGCATAGTCCCGTTTCACCGTTCCGGTGCCGGTGAAGGCCATGCAGAAAAAGGGCACCAAGGGAAGGAGGGATTCCGGCAAATCTGTGGGCACCACGGGGCAGGTAAAATAGAGAATGTCCGATGTGGCCTTTTCGTAACAGGTGGTAGATGTGGTGGTGCTGATGCTGTCAGGGCGGATGATTTCAGTGTCCGGGGGGATGTCTGTAAGCGCCAGGGTGGGCAGAACAGACAGATCTTCCTCGGTCTCCTGGAGTTTTTTGAGCATGGCCGCATCGGTGTTGATTTTGTCCAGCGCTTCCGGGGTCAGGCGGGCTTGTATGTCGGCAAGTTCTCCCTGAATTCTTTTCTCTTCGGCGGCTTCCATTCCCGTGTCCGGGGCCAGGGTGAAGAGCACTCTGTGGGGATTATCAAGAAAGTACTCCCTGATTTTACCCTCCAGAAATCCCTTTTGTTTTACCGCTTCCTTGAGCCGGGCGAGATCCTCATTCAGGTTTAGGCAGGACACGGGGTTTCCATCATGTATCCATGGCCCTGCAAAGGTCAGAAGCAGCTTGATACCAAAGGGGTAGGGGGTGTTGGTCATCTCTTTTTTATGGAATTCCATCTGGTGGATGGCCGATGCCACGGACCTTGGATCAATGCCCTTTTGGACGATATCTTCCAATGTTTCCAGTACAAGGGATTCCACCTTTTTAACACCGGATTTTTCAATCTCCTTGAGTCCACAGGAAAACATGGTATCCCGCAGGTCCAGATCAAATCCACTGGCATCACTCAATGCGGTTCCAACCCCTGAGTCAATGAGTTTCTGTCTTAACGGGGAGGAGGCATTGCCCAATAGAATTTCTTCCAGAACCGAAGCAATGAGAACCTCATAGGAGTCCTGGATATCCTTGGTGAGCCACGCCACGCTGGCCTGGTATTTTTTATCCGGTGTCTCGTCCGTAGATAACGGATACCGGGCGGTGAATTCCCTTGGTTCTTGCCATCGGGGCTGGCAGCTCACGGCAGAATCTGGATTAATACGGGAGAAACGGTTAAGCACCTTGTCCTGGATAAACTGAAGATGATCCTCCAGGGGAAGATTTCCATAGGTATAAAAATAGGCATTGGAGGGATGATAGTACCTGGCATGGAAGGCCTTGAGCGCTTCATGGGTCAGGGTGGGTATTTCCGATGGTTCTCCGCCGGAGTTGAAATTATAGGTGGTGTCAGGATAAAGGGCCTGCATCAATGCCCGTCCCATGACTTGGCCCGGGGAGGACATGGCCCCCTTCATTTCATTGTACACCACCCCCTTGTATTCCAGGGTAGAGTCTCCGGTTTCCGACACCGCCGTTTCCAGACGATGGCCTTCCTGCTTGAAACTCAGTTCATCAATGTGGGGAAAAAAGGCCGCATCCAGATACACAGACATGAGATTGTAATAATCTTTCTGGTTCTGGGTGGAAAAGGGGTACATGGTCCAGTCCGATGCCGTGAAGGCATTCATAAAGGTGGACAATCCCCGTTTGAGCATGGAAAAGAAAGGATCTCTGACATTGAACCTTTCCGATCCACACAACACCGTGTGCTCAAGGATGTGGGCAACGCCGGTGGAGTCGCTGGGAACCGTTCGAAAGGCCACCCCAAAGGTGTTTTCTTTGTCTTTGTTGCTGATGTGGATATGTCTGGCCCCGGTGGGGGTATGCTCCAACAGGTAAAAAATCCCGTCAATATCTTCCAGTCTTTCCATTTTAACAACGGTGTAATTAAGCAGTGAATCCCCTGGTTTGATTCCTGGATTGTTTCCATCCCGGGGAATATCTTTGCCTGTTTTGTTATGCTTTTTTGTAGATGCCACGTTTTATCCTTTTTATTTTGTTTGTCCTATCCAGACGAAAGATGATATTTCGTAATTTTTTGTCATTGAATCCGGTTTTTTCTTTAATGGTTTTAAAATCGGTTCCGTTGGGATGTGCTGATATGATTTCCAGAACAACCGTGGAAGCGATCCTGTTTTTGGGGGGCATTTCATGGGCCATCTCATCCATGGGAAAACCATTTCCAGATTGTTTTTGATAGAGTACTTTTTCCAGCCTGTCAAGCTTTGCATTAAGGTGATTTATTTCACTTCGTGAGGGGATATCAAGTCGTTTCATGATGGTTTTGATGATGTTTTCCCACACAAGGATCTGTGTTGTCTGGTCTTGTGCCATGATGTCCTCCAGATGGGTTGAGGGATAGGAAAATGGAACAGGGAGATGAACCCTTTGGTTGAAAATATGCCGGGGACATGGTAAGTTTCCTTTCCCTTGTTGATTCGGTTGATTAAACTTGATCATCGAGTGATATGTGTGCATGGTACTGGATGTGTCTTTTATTTTTATGGCATTTTCAGCACTGGAGGATAACACGTACAGACTATTTAAGGTGGGCAGGTTGAGGAGAACATTCACCACGATTGCGGGGAGTACCATAAATATTATTACTCCATAATTACTTGTAGTAAAAATGAAAGTCAAGTGATCGTTTATGTTTTTCAGAATCAAGCCTGTAAGTCCAAACCTGGACAAGCCGGAACCACAACATTTTGTGGGTTGGTTTCAACCGGAAATTAGGGCATCTTTCATATGAGTCCAAAAGTACTCTACAGCCTTTTGGAAAAAAGCCCCTGCAAATGGGGAATGCTCTAAGAAAGTGTAAAGTACTTCTGAAGGATGCTGAACTTAGAATTTAAAGTTGAATCATGTGGTTGCGTTATAGCCATGCCTTACGGGGTATTCCATGGGCGGCCATCAGTGAACGTGTGGAGAAAAAGATAATATGACGACCTTTCCAGGAGTACTTTTAAAATCATCCAACCTGTTTGCCAAAAAAGAGCTGGGACAGAATTTTCTGGCAGATCCCCAGGCAGCGGCCATGATTGTCCAGCGTGCCGATATCAAGAAAGAGGATACAGTGCTGGAGATCGGACCCGGGCTGGGGGCACTCACCGTACACATTGCCAAACAGGCAGCAAAGGTATATGCCGTTGAAAAGGATGCCCGCTTGATCCCCCTGATAACAGAGGAGTTGGAACAGGCCGGGGTGGATAATGTGACCCTTATAAATGAAGATATCTTTAAGGTGGATATCAGAGAATTGGCCGGAGACGGTAAACTTTTGGTCATTGGAAATTTGCCTTACAACATCTCTTCCCAGGTGCTTTTACAGCTGGTGGAAAACAGAGATGTTGTCCCCCGTGCCGTCCTGATGTTCCAAAAGGAGTTGGCCCAGCGAATTGTGGCCCCCCCGGGGGGGCGGGATTATGGACGCCTTTCTGTTGTGATGCAGTATTGTTCCCAGGTGTCCACCGTGGCAGATGTGAGGGGGCAGCTCTTTTTCCCTAAACCCGCGGTGGAATCCCGGGTGGTGGCCGTTGACTTTTTTGATACCATCCAGTTTCCACCGGATCAGGAAAAATACCTGTTTCGGGTGATCAAGGCCGCTTTTTCCAAACGACGGAAAACCCTCAGAAATTCCCTGGCCGGGGCCGAACTGGATATTAATACCACCCAGGCAGCCCAGGCCCTGGAAGAGGCAAAAATTGATCCTGTCCGCCGGGCAGAAACCCTCACTGTTGAGGAATTTATTGCCCTTTTTAAGGTATGTCGGGATAGTTTTATCGGATAATACCGATAGCAGAGCCTCCGAGCAGTGGTCCTCGGATGCGGCATGATATCATTTTCAATATTCGTTGTGTCCGTCAGGGCATGTGGGTTATACAAAAAAGCAGGTGCTGGGTAAATAGAGACCCAGAACATTATAAAATATAAAAAATCAGGAATATGACATGATACGAGCAAACAAACATTTCGATAAATTAAAGGCCTCTTACCTTTTCTCAGACATTGCCAAACGAGTGGCAGCCTACCAGGATGAAAATCCTGATAAGGAGGTTATCCGTCTTGGTATCGGAGATGTGACCAAGGCACTGCCCCATGCCTGCATTGAAGGCTTTCACAAAGGCGTGGATGAGATGGCAGAGGATGCCACCTTCCGGGGATATGGACCGGAACAAGGGTACGCTTTTCTCCGGGAAAAAATTGCCAAGTTTGATTTCAATAGCCGGGGGGCAGACATTGCCGCTGATGAGATTTTTGTCAGTGACGGTGCCAAGTGTGACTGCGGTAATTTCCAGGAACTGTTTGCCCAGGACATTAAAATTGCCATTCCCGATCCGGTGTACCCCGTATATCTGGATACCAATGTCATGGCAGGCCGCACCGGCATCTTTGAAGATGGCAGATACCAGGGCATTGTTTACCTGGATTGCAACAAGGAGAATGATTTTCTTCCAGAGCTTCCCAAAGAGCCAGTGGATCTGATCTATCTGTGCTTTCCCAACAACCCCACCGGAACCACCATCACCAAGGCAGGCCTTAAAAAATGGGTGGATTATGCCCGGGAAAACAAGGCATTGATCCTTTTTGATGCCGCCTATGAAGCCTTTATCCGGGATGAAGAACTGCCCCACTCCATCTATGAAATTGAAGGGGCAAAAGAGGTGGCTGTGGAGTTCAGAAGTTTTTCCAAAACAGCTGGCTTCACCGGCACCCGATGTGCCTATACCGTGGTGCCCAAGGCGTGCATGGTCTATGACGAGGCCGGAGAGAAAGTCTCCTTGCATGTCATGTGGAACCGACGTCACTGCACCAAGTTCAACGGAGTCTCCTATCCTGTGCAAAAGGCAGTGGAAGCGGTGTATTCCCAGGAGGGACAGATCCAGGTCAAGGCCTTGGTCTCCTATTATCTGAAAAATGCCGAGCTCATCCGCATTGCCATGGGGGAACTTGGATTTACCTTTGTGGGGGGTGATAACTCTCCTTACATATGGATTGATGGCCAGGGCCGGGATTCCTGGGAGTTCTTTGATCTGTTGCTATCTAAAGCCGGTGTGGTGTGCACCCCGGGTGCCGGATTTGGCAGTTGCGGTCAGGGCTACATCCGCATCAGTGCCTTTAACAGCCGTGAAAATGTGGAAAAGGCAATGATTCGCATTGCCGAGGCTCTGAAATGAACCATTTTTTTAAGGTAATGGGGCTGGAGCAGGTGATGGGGCTGATCCCCGGTTTTCCGGCCATGCCCCTGGAAACGGTACCCCTGAATGGGGCATCCGCACGGATATTGGGACAGGATATTGTTGCAGATCAGGATTTGCCGAGTTTTCGTCGATCCACCATGGATGGCTATGCCGTACATTCCGGGGCCACCTTTGGTGCGTCAGAGGCTAACCCTGCCTGGCTGCGGATAGCCGGTACCATTGCCATGGGTGAAACCCCGTCTTTCTCCCTGGCCTCGGATGAAGCTGCTCCCATTTCCACCGGCGGTATGCTGCCCGAGGGGGCTGACAGTGTGGTCATGGTGGAGCACAGCGAGCCCGTTGATGAAGCCACCGTGGAGATTTATAAAAGCGTGGCTCCCTTGCAGCATGTGGTGGACCGGGCTGAAGATTATCGCCAGGGTCAGGATATTATAAAGGCCGGAACCCGGATTCGTCCCCAGGAGAGCGGTGTGCTGGCAGCCCTTGGTATGACGGATATACAGGTGTTTCAGCGCCCCACCGTGGCCATTATCTCCACAGGAGATGAAATTGTGCCTGTGGAAGAGACCCCAGTTTCCGGTAAAATCAGAGATATGAATTCCCACACCCTGGCAGCTCTTATCCGGGAAGCCGGGGCCATTCCTCTTCAAATGGGCATTGTCAAGGACAACAGGGATGATCTTTTTGATGCCTGTAGCCGGGCTGTAGCACAGGCGGACATGGTGCTTATCTCCGGTGGCAGCTCTGTGGGAATGAGGGATTTTACGGTGGATGTGCTCTCCGATCTTCCGGAAACAGAACTTCTGCTCCATGGTATTTCCATCAGTCCGGGCAAACCCACCATTTTGGCCCGTTCCGGAAATAAACCGGTGTGGGGTCTTCCCGGGCATGTGGTGTCTGCCATGGTGGTGTTCAAGGTGGTGGTATTGCCTTTTTTGAAAAAACTCATGGGGAAACAGGGCTGGGCTGATAAAGGACTTGTCATACCTGCCATTCTCACCCGCAATGTGGCCTCGGCCCAGGGACGCACGGATTTTATCCGGGTGGATTTACAGGAGAAAGAGGGTAAATTATATGCAGCCCCGGTGCTGGGGAAATCTGGTCTTATCCGCACCATGGTCATGGCCCGGGCCCTCCTTGAAATCGGTGAAAATGTGGAAGGACTGGAAAAAGACACCATGGTAAAGGTACTGCCCATGTGATGGTGGGCTTGATGATATTTTAATGGGGATTACACCCACAAGGTTGGTACCTTTGAGGTTCCCGGATGCCCATTTGCAATGATCCACAAGGCTGTTGATTTAGTCGATTTTTGAAAAAGGCACACACAGTATATATGGTATTAGATGCTTTAAAACACATCATACTGTATCTATAATTCACCAATCAGCACTAAATAAACAGAGTCATCCATGGGGTTATTAATCCTGTTTTTTAATTTGTATGCCTGCCAGGGCATGGCCCCAATAAACGTAGAGAGAAAAAATGACTGTAAAACGAAATGTATACCTGGACATGAAACCCGTTGAAACGGCAAAAACCATTCTCTTTGATGCCTTTCCCCTCACCGGGGAGGTGCAGTGGGAGGAGATCAACTCCTGTGATGCTCTGGGACGAGTTCTGGCTGAGCCTGCCGTGGCCGGGCTCTCTTCCCCCAATTTCCATGCCGCTGCCATGGATGGCATTGCCGTTGACGCAAAAAACACATTTGGTGCCAGTGAAGAGTCCCCCCGATCCCTGGTGCCCGGTAAGGATATGTTCTGGATCAACACCGGTCATGTGATGCCCCAAGGGGCCAATGCGGTGATCATGATTGAGAATGTCCAGATCCTGGATGAGAATCTGGTGGAGATTGAAGCCCCGGCATTTCCCTGGCAAAACGTCAGAAAAATGGGGGAGGATATTGTGGCCACGGAGCTTCTGTTTCCCCGGGGGCATCGGATTACCCCTTATTCTGTGGGGGCACTGATTGCCGGAGGGGTGTTCTCCGTCAAGGTTCGCAAACAACCCAAGGTCATGATCATTCCCACGGGCAATGAGCTGGTGACCTGGGAGACAGCCAGAGACAAGGGCCTTACCCCGGGGGATGTCATTGAATCCAACTCTTCAGTGCTGCTTTCCCTTTGTAAAGTGTATGGGTGCCAGCCCGAAAGCCGCCCCATGGTGGAGGATAAGCTTGAGTGGATCACTGCGGCAGTGGATGAGGCTACCAAATCCGATTACGATATGATCATGATCATTGGTGGGTCTTCCGCCGGTTCCATGGATTTTGCCCGGCCGGTGATTTCCAGCCTGGGTGAGGTGTTTGTCCATGGGGTGACCATGATGCCGGGAAAACCCGTGCTCTTTGGCCGGGTGAACAACAAGCCGGTGTTCGGTATTCCCGGGTATCCTGTATCTGCCATTGTGGCTTTTGAACAGCTTGCCGGCCCCCTGTTATTGCAAATGCAGGGACGGGGCTCCATGGACCGGGATCTTGTGGAGGTGCAGCCCGCCCGGAAGATGGCATCTAAACTTGGCATGGAAGAGTTTTTGCGGGTAAAGATCGGTGCTGTGGATGACCGCCTCATTGCCTCCCAGCTTCCCCGGGGGGCTGGCAGTATCACCACCATCACCGAGGCCGACGGCATTATTCGCATTCCCACCCATGTGGAGGGCCTTGCCGAAGGAGAAACGGTGACGGCCGAGCTTTTGCGCCCCCTGGCATCCATCAAAAATACGGTGGTGATCACCGGGTCCCATGACAACACACTGGATGTTCTGGCAGATCAGATCCGGCGCACCAACCCCGGGGTGAGCATTTCCTCAAGCCATGTGGGCAGCATGGGGGGACTCATGGCCATTAAAAAGGGAGCCTGTCACATGGGCGGGGCCCACCTGCTTTCCCCGGAGGATGGTTCTTATAATGTCTCTTATCTCCAGAAATATCTTCCCGATATCAAGGTGCATCTGGTCAATCTTGTGATGAGAGAGCAGGGATTGATTGTTCCCAAGGGCAATCCCAAGGGAATTAAAGGGCTTTTAGATGTGGCGGAAAAGTCGCTTTTTTTCATCAATCGCCAGACCGGTTCCGGCACCCGGATATTGTTTGACTACCAGCTTGAAAAACTGGGTCTCCCCCGGGATCAGATAAAAGGGTATACTAACGAAGAGTACACCCATATGTCCGTGGCTGTGGCGGTTCTATCCGGCCGGGCCGACGTCGGTCTTGGTATTTATGCGGCGGCAAAGGCCCTGGATCTGGACTTTATCCCGGTGATCACCGAATCCTATGACTTGGTGATTCCAGATCGGTTTGTTGCCACAGATAAAGTTCAGGTGCTGCTGGACACCATTGGCACCCCGCAATTTAAAAAGCGGGTGGCGGCCCTTGGGGGCTATGGCACGGAAAAGACCGGGGAACTTCTCTGGAAGAGTTGATTCCTGTCAGGATAATGGGGTCAGGCTTGGCTTATTGGTGTTATTGATCCTGGGATCTATGCAATTTGGGAGAGATACATGACTGGCCTTGGGGGCAAAATAATAAAATATCTGTTGGGTCTATTCATTGCTGTTGCCTGGGCTGGAGGCGTTACTGTTTGCCTGGGTGCCGGTGGAATTTATTCTTGGACCGATCCCCAGGGCATCAGACATTACAGTAATGTGGCCCCTTCCACCTCGGGAGCTCCAGTGGAGCAGTTTCGGGAAGATGGTGCCAGGTACCAAGGTCTTTCCAAGGAAAGCAAGGATGGCATTTTATTCAAAGTCGTCAAAATATATGATGGCGATTCCCTGAAAGTCTCCGGTGCCGGGTTGACTCTCATGGTACGTCTGGTGGGCATTGACGCCCCGGAAACCGGTGGGGGAAAACGGTCGCCCCAGCCCTTCAGCCGAAAGGCCAAAGAGGCCCTTTCCCGGATGATCGCCCACACACCTTTTACCCTGAAAAGCTATGGCACCGGGGGATATAATCGGGTCTTGGTAGAGCTGTTTGTGGGGGGGCGAAACATCAATCTTGAGCTGCTACGCCAGGGACTTGCCGAGGTGTACCAGGGCAAGATGCAGGCTGGGCTTGATAAAAAGGCGTATCTTGATGCCCAAAAAGAGGCCAAACAACATAGGAGGGGTATCTGGTCCCTGGGAAAAGCCTATGAAAGCCCGCGTCTGTGGCGGAAAAAACATCCCAGGAGGTAAAATTTTCATGTACCTTCAGCCGCCGCCAGAGCAGCGGCTATTTTTCACCCTTCACCCTTTAACCAAGCCGGAAATCAGATCCACGATTTTCCTGGAGGTGTATTCTCCTACATCCGCAAGGCCGTCAATGGGAAGAAACTGGCTGGCATTGTTGGAAAACAGGCATGTCACCGATGCCGGAAAGTCCTCATCCGCCTCATAAAAAATATAACAAAGGGCAATCTTGGGCAGAGGAAACAGGGTAAAAGCAAAATCGCCTCCTGCCTGAACCGCTACATCCTCTCCGTTGAAATATTGGGTTATCAGGGCCGCAGATTCTCTGATCTCAGAGACATGGGGCACCAGCAGCTGCTCTGTGTGCGTGCTGAACGCCCCTACATAGGGCATGCTGTCAGGAAACTCTCGAAAAGACTTGAATGGAAATAAAAGACAAATGTCAGGGGTTACATTCAAGGCATAAAGGGAGATCAAAATACCGTGGATTGCAGGGTATTCCCTATCTCCTATGGTTATGCCCTGGGGGGTAATGGTGCATTTTTCACCAAAGGCATTAAACACAAACCCCTGGTCATCCAGGTGGGCGGGCAGATTTCTTTCAAGATCCGGGGAAAGTTTCGTGTACAGTTTTTGCAGATTTTGTTGAACTATTTTTGCGTAATTGTCGGTCAAGAGCGTCTCCTGCATTATTTTAAGAATCTTTGCCATGTCTGAGGCCTTGTTGTTACCGCATATCCCTTCCCGGCATCTGTAGCCATCATCTCCAGTCGCCGGTTCCACTGTCTCCCGGGCGGGCCAGGAACCATATCGTGCCTTGAAAAAAAGACGGCGAAAATCGGCATCCTTACTTTGGGAGAGTTCATTTTTTTTCGTGACATGGATTGTACCTCTTAAATTTTTATACCTGCTGCTCTGTCATCACTTAATTTTAGGGTGCCCGATTCTGAACAACTCAGAGGGACAATACTCTGCGGTATGGGCAATCCTAAATTTTAGTGTTGGCCATGTACTATACCTATATGAGTCTGTTTCAAATCCCCAGAAATTTTGTTTTAATCCTGTCAAAATGATCCACCAGCAATGATTTTCTCAAATCATAGGCTTCCTGGGTATTGCCCGATGACAGCACCGCATTTACAGTTCCTAATTCCTGGATAACGGAGCTGATCTCATTTTGCCAGTCTCCGCTGTCAAGGGTGATGTACCAGAGTCGGAACGTCTGCTCGTAGAGTCTCTGGGACAGTTCTGTCACCACGGGGTTATTGACCGCATCATAGAGAATGGCCCTGTATTCATGATCCAGTCGGACCAGTTTTTTTTTGTCCTTTTCCCGGTCATTGTTCTTTTCTAATACCTCACATGCCGATCTCAATTTTTCGATCCCCTGGACATGTTTTTTGGAAAACCCTTCTGAGGCAAGTCGTCCGGCAAGCCCTTCGATCTCGAACCTTGCCCGGTAAAGATTCATCATCTGCTGGAATTCAATTTCCGTGATCATGGTTCCGGTGCGGGCAATCACCCGGGCCAGTTTTTCCCACTCCAGACGGTTCAGGATTTCCCGCATGGGGGTTCGACTGACACCAAACTCCTTGGCCAGAACATTTTCATTGAGAATTTGTCCTGGTTTGTACTCCAGGAACAGAATCCTCTCTTTCAATACCGTATAAATCTTTTTATTCATTTAAGCCATTTCTCCGATATATTTTTTAAGTTTTTTTGTATACCATAAAAACATTACTAAAAAACACAAAGCGTACCAAGCGTGACCCCTTCCTGTCAATAGCTTTATCCAACCTCCAGTGCTGAGGCATGGGATTTTTGCCTAACCAATTTAAGGCGGGATATAAGGCGAAAACTATTCAAGCCCAGCCCTTTAGGGTTGGGTTATGACAAAGAATAGATTTTTCTCGAAATATTTGTGAATTTGCTTTTAGAAGTCCGATTGCAGAAAGCCCAGTACCTGTAATTCCGTGGTCTTATTGGGGAGGGCTCAGATCAATAACGCCCCATCAGAGGTTACCGGTGAAAGAAAGCAGGGCATCCAGTATAGTCATGGGATGGGGCGGGCAGCCTGGAATATAAAGATCCACGGGTAGAATGTCATCAACTCCGTTGTACTGCTCGTCGTGATCCATATAGGGGCCACCGGAAATGGCACAGGCCCCGGTGGCAATGACCACTTTGGGATGGGGTACGGCCGCATAGGTTTTTTCCAGGGCCAATTTCATGTTCCGGGTCACCGGGCCTGTTATCAGAAGGCCGTCAGCATGCCGGGGGGAGGCCACAAAGTCAATGCCGAACCGGGACAGGTCCCAGCCGATGGTGGTAAGCACATTGGTATCTGCCTCACAGGCATTGCATCCACCGGCACACACCTGGCGTAGCTTGAAAGAGCGTTTGAACATCCGATGATGTCCGGATACTGGGATATCACGGGGTGGGGGCATTTTTTCGCGAATCAGGAGATCTGTCCTATTCATCGCAGGCATGTGGTATGCGTTGGAAAAAGAGATGACTCCCCTGGGACAAACGGTTTCACATTTCCGGCAGAATAGACATTTCCCCAGATCAAGAACAGGTGGTGCCAGGGACTGATCTTTCCGATCCGGTATCACAATGGCCCCTGTGGGACATACCGCTGTGCATGCGGTACAGCCCTTTGCGCAGTTTCCCCGGATCACCGGCACACCGGCAAAGCGTTCTGGAAGAGCCGGGGCCGGGCCCTGGGGCCAGGATATGGTACGATATTTTTGCCGGAGCCGAGTTTTGAGTATCTCTAACATCTGATGTGGGTTCCTTTATCCTTTTTGGGCTTGGTCATAACATCGGCCAGCCATCATAATTGGTGGGCCAATGGGGTGATCTCGTTTTCAGTCACCGTGTGCGGGCAGGTTTGACACCCATGCCCATGAAGTGTCCAGAGTGGCCAAAATTAGAAACAAGTCCCTAAACGGGGCATTGACTTAGGGCGTTCATGGAAAATAATATACCCAACATCAATGAACTTCATACCGACTCTCCAGAGTGCTGCATGCAAGAGGGGCTAATTTTATTATGATGAAGTCCCTTACAGGTCATGACCGCAGTAGGAGAGGTTAAAACTCTTGTTGCACAGGGGAAAATCACTGATCTGCTGGTTCCGCAGGGCCATGGAAACTCCTAACCAGTTATGGAATGAGGGGTCCACAATCTTGTAAAATAAAAATTTCCCCTGGCTGTCCGTGGCCGCCGTATGACATATTTCACCCCGCCAGCCTTCTGTCAGAACGGTGGTGGTTGTTCCAGGGCAAAGCCTGCCTTCCCAGGGGTGGGAAACAGGTCCCGGGGGAAGGGATTCAAGCCAGGTGCGGATCAATGCCAGACTTTCCTGGATTTCCCGCCACCGGACATGTGCCCTTGCAAAACAGTCCCCAAAGGTTTCCACCATGACGTTAACTGGCAGTGTGTGGTAGATGCCATAGGGGTGACAGGCGCGCACATCCCGGGACAGACCCGATGCCCGGGCCCCAGGTCCCACAAACCCGATGGTGCGGGCCATCTCTTCCTCAATTTTTCCGGTTTGTTCAAGCCGGGCCAGCACCGACGGGGTGTTGAACATCAGATCCATGGCACCTGTGGCATCCTTTTCTATGTCATTCAGGCGTGTTTGTATTACCGGTATCATATCCATGGTTATATCCCAGAAGGTTCCCCCGGGAATGACAAGTCCCCTGCCAAATCGGTTGCCGCAGATCAGGGCCGTGAGGTTCAAGGCGTCCCCCCGGATGCGGCCGCAATAACTCATAGTGGGTAGAAAGCCCGCATCCCCTGCAATGGCACCCAAGTCCCCGATGTGGTTGGCCATACGTTCCAGCTCTGCTGCAATCCCCCGGATCATCTGGCCCCTTTTGGGGACATCAATACCGGCCAGGGCTTCAATAACAGTGCAACCGGCCGTGGTATGACCGATTGTAGTGTCTCCGGCAAGGGTTTCAAAATAATGAATAGTGCGTAAATCAGGCCCCCCTTTAAGGGCTTGTTCAACCCCCCGGTGCTGGTATCCCAGGCTGATCTCCAGGTGATAAACCGTTTCGCCATGGCATTGAAATCTGAAATGTCCGGGCTCTATGATACCGGCATGCACCGGTCCCACGGCCACTTCATGGACCTGGTTTCCCTGCATGGTAAAAAAGTCTGTCAATCCCATTACGGGTTGGTTTTCAATGGAATTTTTTTTATCCAGGGGGAAGCGCACCGGCTTAAGCCAGGGGTGGCCCGTGGGGATGATTCCCCATTGTTCATGGAGTTCACGTTCAAACAGATGGGCCTGGGGACAGGCTGTGGTCAGATTGTCATAGGCCTTTGTCACCTGGGTGGTGAAGGTTTCCAGGGTGCCGGTTTTATCATGGGCCAAGACCACCAGTATTTTTGTACCTGAATCATCGGATGAAATGCCGGAAAAAGAGCTGATTCGCCCCCCTTTCTTCACCCCATCCAGGACCCGGGAGCGAAAGTCTTCAATGCCCAGAACCGGAAGGTCCTGCAACTTGGCGACGTCCCCGGACAGGCGTTCCCCTGACAGGCGTTCCCCGTTTTTTTCTTCAGAAATCATTATTGTCCTCCAAGGGAGCGGGAGACCCCGTCCAGAAGTCCGGACAGCCACGGCGGCATGTAGATGCCCAGCACAAAAGAGAGGAAACCAAAAAGGGCCAGGGGGGCAATGGACCACACCGGTTCCTTTTTAAGCGATAATTTTTTTGCATTATTTTCACCAGGCGTAGTCTGCAACGGGTCTGTGGGCGGGGAAAATATCATGGGCAGCACCTTGGCAGTGAGGGCTGCAAAAATAATCCCCAGTGCCAGCAGATAGGCCCCGGCCACGAAAAAACGTCCGGTGTCCAACATGGCACCCAGAATGGTCAGTTCACTTAAGAATATGCCAAAGGGGGGCATGCCCACAATGGCCATGGCACCGGCAAGCCACAGCATGGCGGTGAAGGGACGGGTGTACATAAGGCCCTTGACGTCTGCAATGGTTTTTGTCTGATAGGCAGCCATAATATTACCCGCAGTCATGAACAGCATCCCCTTGATCAGGGAATGGTTGACGGCATGGAACAGACTGCCGGTGATGCCCATGCCCCCGATGCCAAGCCCCAGGGCAATGATGCCCATGTGCTCCACACTGGAGTAGGCCAGCATGCGCTTGAAGTCTTTCTGGCCGATGATGAATACGGCGGCAAAGCCAAGGGAAATAAGGCCCAGCAGGACAAAAAGCATGCGACTGGTCTCCCCCAGTCCGGCGGCGATCATCACCGTATGAATTCTCAAGAGCACCAGGAACGCGCAGTTTAAAAGGGCTCCAGATAACAGGGCGGATATGGAAGAGGGGGCTTCGCTGTGGGCATCGGGCAGCCAGTTATGCATGGGGGCCAGGCCCATTTTCGTGCCATATCCCACAAGGCACAGAACAAAGGCGGCCTTCATCCAGGCGGGATTAAGATCTGAGGCATGGCCGATTAAATCGTCCAGGGCCAGGAGGGGGCCAGCCCCTTCAATGTGTGCCCCGGCCACCACAATAAAGAAGTTTCCCAGCATGGCAAGGGCAATACCCACGGAACAGATCAGGATATATTTCCATACGGCTTCAAGGCTTCTGTGATGGCGGTGGTAATAGATCAGCGGCGCACTGGACAGGGTGGTAGCTTCAATGGCCACCCACATCAGACCCAGATGACGGCTCACTGTCACAAGAGTCATGGTGGCAAGAAAAAAGAGCATGCAGCCCACAAACACGGCGTTGTGGCTATTTTTAAAGAAAAACGGCTCCTCCATGTCCTTGATGGGGCTGTCTCCTTCTGCTTTAAGGTATCCAAAGGTATAAACAGCGGCCCCGGAAAACAACAGACTGGTAATGCCAAGGAAAAGGAGACCGGCATCGTCGAGCCCGATCCACTGTGATGAAATTGCCAGTTCTCGGTGGCAGGCCAGGATAAGCACCATGGTCGAATGACACAAGGCGCTGATCACCAGAAGGTACCGGCACAGGTTGCTGCTGCGGGATAAAAGACAAAAAAGGCCGAGACTTGCCGGAAGGATTAGAAGTGCCCAGATCATTACAGGTCCCTCAGGACACTCAGGCGGTCCGTGTCAATGTGATTGAATTCCCGGCTGATATGAAAGATGGCCACCCCCATGATGAGCACGGCCACAAACACATCCAGCAGCACACTTAATTCCACAATAAAGGGTTCATGAATGGCCATGGCCACCCCAAAGGTATAAATCCCGTTTTCCATGACCATATATCCCAGCACCTGGGTAATGGCCTTTTTACGGGCAATGATCATGAACAGTCCGGAAAACAGGGTGAACAGGGATACTGGCAGGAAAAAATTTTCAACCAGGGTGTGGGAAAGGGAAAGGGGTCGGGAAATCATTACGCTGATACCCAGCAGCACCACCCCGATGATCAGGGAGGGGGTGTACCCCACAAAGGGGTCCAGCTCCCTTGAAATGATGTTTTTCTGAACCACCCGGGTGAGCATCCAGGGCAGTACGGCGGCTTTTAAAAATACATTCACGGCCAGCATGAAATAAAGATGCAAAGACATGTGACCCTGATGGGTCATCCAGGCCACGCCGGGAAGTATCAGCGCCTGTATCACCAGTACGTGAATGCAGGGCATCAGGCGGCTTGAGCTGATGAGCCGGAAATTAAGCAAAATCAGAAGAATAACCAGGAAATTAAAAATGCTGTTCATTTTTTTACCTTATGATGAGAATCAAGCTGATGAGTGACAGAATGGTGGCACCCACCAGAAGCTGGGGAATCCGAATCAGTCTCAGACGGGCCATGATGGATTCGATGACTCCCACCGTCACGGTGACGATTACCAGGGCCACAAACCCGGCACCCAGGGAAGCCCAGGGACTCAAAATCCCCTGGGGGACAATCAGGCTGGCCGTCAGTGAGCTATATGCCCATAATTTCAGGGCTGATCCATATTCGATGAGGGCAAGGTCCGGTCCGCTGTGGTCTAAAATCATCACTTCATGGACCATGGTCAGTTCCAGATGGGTGGTGGGATCATCAAAGGGGATTCTTGCATTTTCAGCCAGAAGGACAATAAATATGGCACAGGCCAGCACCGGTCGGGTACCCGCCTGGAGTGAGGTGACCATGGTGTTCATGGCGGTTTCTCCGCTCAATGCGCTCAATGCGCACAACCCCAGGAGCAGGGCGGGTTCCGCCAGCAATGAAAACTGGACTTCCCGGCTGGCCCCCATGCCCTCAAAGGGCGATCCTGTGTCCAGAGCCGCAAGTACCGTAAAAAATCTGGACACACCGAACAGATACACCAGAAGGATATAATCCCCGGAAAAAGCCAGCAGTCCCGGTGTGTTTCCCAAGGGGACCAGCATGACCCCGATGATGCCAACCGCGGCAGTGACCAGGGGAGATGTTTGAAAGATCCATGTGGTGGTCCGGCTGTAAACGGCCCCCTTTTGCACAAGTTTTGCCAGATCATAATACATCTGCAGAACGGGTTTGCCTTTTCTTCCGGCAAAAAAGGCTTTAACCTTATTAATAATGCCCGGAATCATGGGAGATAAAATAAACGCTGCAATCACATGGAAAAAAATGGTGAATCTCATCACATCCCCTTTCTTAAACCCAGAGTATCCAGAACAATAATGCCAGAAGTGTTAAAACAATGTAGAGGACATAAAGCTGGTTGTATCCCCGCTGCAGCCAGTGCAGTCCCAGTGCCGCCGATTCAATGATAGAAAATAGCGGACGGTAGACATGGTGCATGAAAATATCCTTTGACCGGGATTCATAAGAAAAGGCAGTGGGAAAAAGGCCTGGGTCCGTTTTGAGATTTTTTTCCGGATAAAGGGTTGTATCAAACATCGATACAATGGGATCGGCAAAGGACGAGGCCGTGTACTGCATTTTTGCCGTGGGTGCGGCATACCCGCAGCCCCAGGTGGTGCTTTTTTCCACAACTTTGTGTTGTATCCAGCTGCGTTTCACAAGGCCCAGAAAAACAATCAGCGCAATGAGGCCCGCCCCCACCCGGCTGACCATGGTAAGGGATACAACTGCCGGGGCAAGAGTTGCATCACCCAAGGGATGACCGGCAACGATGGTGTCAAAAACCGGCCCCAGAAAGGCCATGACCTGGGGACTGAAAAGGCCGATATATACGCAAAGGGCCACCAGTATTCCCATGGATATTGGCATAAACACACCGGATTCCTTTGCCTTCACAGCTTCCCGGGTCCGGGGCTCCCCTGAGAAGACAATCCCAGCCGCTTTGGTGAAACAGGCCAGGGCCAGTCCGCCGATGAGGGCCAGGGCAATGATCACGGTCACCGCAGCCAGCACACTGAAGGTGCCTTTGCTGCCGTAAAGGGAAGAAAAGGAGCCGAAATAAATCAAAAATTCACTGATAAACCCGTTTAAGGGGGGCAGGGCACAAATGGCGGCGGCGCCAATGACAAAGGTGGTGCCTGTTATGGGCATCCCTTTCATGAGTCCCCCCATTTTTTCCATTTCCAGGGTGTGGGTGGCATGTCTGACAGCGCCAGCTCCGAAAAACAGCAGGCTTTTGAACAGGGCATGATTCAAGACATGGAGCATGCCCCCGGCGATTCCCAGAAGGCCGATGACCGGATGTTGTGTGGCAAACCCCAGGAATCCCAGGCCCAGGCCAATGGCGATGATGCCGATGTTTTCCACACTGGAGTAAGCCAGAAGACGTTTTAAATCCTGTTGGGACAAGGCACTGAGTACACCGAAAATTCCGGTGAGTGCTCCCACTATAATCAATATCCATCCCCAGGAGGCCTGGAAGGGTCCCATGAGTATGGAAATGCGAAGAATGCCGTAGATCCCGGTTTTAATCATGGCAGCGCTCATCACCGCAGAAACATGGGACGGGGCTGCCGGATGGGCTTCTGGCAGCCAGACATGAAAGGGCAGAAAACCTGCTTTGGTGCCAAACCCGATGACGGCCAGGACAAATAAAAAGGTAGCCATGGGGCCGGAGGCTTGAATGACATTGAAATCATAGGAGTGGTTCTGTCCCAGCAGCAGGAACATCACCATTAGAAAGGCGGTTCCCAGATGGGTGGCCACAAGATAGGTCCATCCGGCGGCCAATACCCCGGGGCGATGGGATTCAAAGATTACCAGGAAAAAAGAAGAGAGGGACATGATTTCCCATGCCACCAGAAAAAGGACCCCGTTCCATGCGGTGATGACCAGCAGCATGCTGGCAAACAGCAGCAAAAACATGGACCAGGAAACGCCCAGGTGTTTTTCATTGGCATAGGGCTTGAGGTAATCCCTGCCATAAAGGGCGGACAGTCCGCAGACCATGGCAATGACCATGGCAAAGTAGCCGGACAGGGGGTCCAGTTTTAGATGAAACCCGCCCAGTTGGTAGTTCCAGGGTGATATGAAATCAAAGCCACCGGTGCAGATGGCATCAACGCCTGCGGCCAGTGCCAGAACGGCACCGGTGATGGCAAACAGGGGGCCTGCGATATTGGCCAGGTTGCCCCTGCCGCTGAACGGCAAAAGAAGCGATCCTGTCAACAAAATTATCATGGCAGCGGTAAAAAAAAACATTGTCTGTTCCGGCCTTTCTTGAATACGATTGAATTCTATTCAAACATCCACGCGCGGGCAAATATACGCCTGCAACCAATGGTCGTCAAGGCAATTATGGGCTTAGTTACACAATCTCTGCCGGAAATATTTGCCGGAATTTAATAAACCTGGTTTCTGCCATTTCGCTTGGCTCTGTACAGATTCTGGTCCGCCATTTCCAGAAGCACTTCCGGGGTATATTCTATGTCTTCGGCTTCAGTATCTTCAAAGGTAGGGAAGGGGAATATGGGATCATGGGAGGGGAACTCCAGGGTGGCCATGCCGATGCTCACAGAGACATGGGGAAACACTGTGGAATCAATGTGGGGAATCTTTTCATTGAGCACCGCCTTTCTGGCCATTTCTCCCACCTGGTGGGCGGCTTGGCGGTTTGTTTCTGGAAGAATCAGGACAAATTCCTCCCCGCCATACCGGGCCACCACATCAGCGGGGCGTTTCACACTGCTCACAAGGGCCGATGCAATGCTATACAATGCCCGATCCCCCATGGCATGGCCATAGTGATCGTTGTATTTTTTAAAAAAATCCACGTCCACCATGCCAAGGGACAGGGGGGTGCCGTTTCGTCTGGCCCTGGCAAACTCAATTTTTAACGCCTCATCAAAGCGGCGGCGATTGGGGATCTCGGTCAAGGCATCCAGGTAGGCCAGTTTATCCAGCAATTTATGCTGATGGACAAAACGGATGTAATTGTGAATGCGCATTTTAACGATGGGGGGGGAAAAGGGTTTGGCAATGTAATCCAGAGCCCCCAATTTCAGCCCGGTGGTCTCGTCTTCCACCGAGCCCAGGGCAGTGATGAAAATCACCGGAATATCTTTGGTCGTATCCTCTTTTTTGAGTTGTTGAATGACCTCGTATCCTCCCATTTCAGGCATGATAACATCCAGCAAAATCAGATCCGGCGGCGGTTCCTGAAAGGCAAACTTAAGGGCCTGTTTTCCGTTTCTGGCCAGAATCAGGGCATACTCTTTCTTCAAAAGGTCCGCCAGCACCTTGAGGTTCATTTTTTCATCATCTACAATCAGGATACGTGCTTTTTTTTTATTTGTATGCAACGTCGACACCTTCCACTTTTTTTTAGGGTCATGTTGTGTTTTTTGTCATTGTGAAAATTAAAACCAATCCTTCATTTTGTCTGCGGCCTGTTCAAACTCAATATCGTCCATGAGATCCATGATGGTCCTGAGTTCCCTTTCATAGCCGCAGTCTTTGAGAATTTTTTCCACACCCGGTAAAAGATCCGTGGCCATGAATTCTCCTTTGACCAGAAGTGCATGGAACTCTTTGAGAATTTTTTGTTTTTGTTTGTCCAGTTCTGTGATGCTTTGACGTGGTTTCAAAGGCCTTTTTTCCCCGGGTTTCAGAGGGGGACAAGGGGGCTGAACCGTTTTGACGGGCAGTTGACCCAGGGTGTTCATCATGGTTTTTATTTCGTTAATAAATCCATGAACCAGGGAAACATCTACGGCCCTGGGGGGGGCGGTGGATTCTGGTTGTGGCGGGTCTTTAATGTCCATAACCCTCAGGTGGTCTTCCAGGGCTGTGGCACGCTTGAACAGTTCTTCCGCCGCCATATACCCGGATATGCCTTTAATGGTGTGGGCGCATTCCCTGATTTTTTTAAAGTCTTTTTGTTTGAGTAAATTTTTTAGATATTCAGGGTGATCCCCATAGTCTTTTTTAAAATCC
>JASFYZ010000066.1:0-4480 GCA_045046665.1 Desulfobacterium sp. | reverse complement strand
TTCTAATAAAAAAAAGTAAATAATTATGGAATATTTTATTCAACAATTGATCAATGGACTCACCCTGGGTGGCTTATATGCCCTGATTGCACTGGGTTACACCATGGTCTATGGTGTCATTCAGCTGATTAACTTTGCCCATGGTGAATTTTTTGCCGCAGGTGGTTACATGGGGGTAATCCTTTTAAGCTATTTTTCAGGGCTTGGTTACATGGAGACCTACCCCGTTTTTTGCCTTACCGCCTCCTTTGCCTTATCCATGGCCTATTGTGCCTATATGGCCATTGGTGTGGAAAAAATTGCTTACAAACCATTGCGAAAAGAGTCCCGGCTTGCCGCATTGCTGTCGGCCCTTGGCATGTCTATTTTTCTCTCCAATGGCCTGATGCTCACCCAGGGCGTATATGATAAGGCCTATCCCAGTGAGTTGTTCCAGGGGGGCTTTAATTTGGGCGGCATGGTCACCATCAGTTATCTTCAAATACTGATTGTGTCCATCACCGGAACGTTGCTTGTTGGGCTCAATCTCCTTGTGTTTAAGACCAAAATCGGAATGGCCATGCGGGCCACGGCCCAGGACAAGACCATGTCTGCCCTGGTTTCCATAAGCAGTAACCGGATTATCTCCCTTACCTTTGCCATTGGTGCCGGTCTTGCGGCGGCGGCGGGTATCATGGTGGGCCTCTATTATGGGTCTGTGCGGTATGATATGGGGTTTGTTCCCGGTATCAAGGCTTTTGCTGCCGCCGTTCTGGGTGGTATTGGAAATATTACCGGTGCCATGGTGGGGGGATTGATCATCGGCATGGTAGAAATTTTTGGTGCTGGCTATCTTTCCGGAGAATACAAGGATGTGTTCGCATTTATTATTTTGATTGCGGTTCTCTATTTTAAACCGACTGGCATTATGGGCGAGAATATCGATGATACAAGAGTTTAAAAAAATATGGAAACAATATGCCATTGGCATGCTTTGGCTATTGGGACTTTTATGGCCTTTGTTGGGGATACACCCGGACGGTACTCTTACCTTTCAGAAAACCTTCATTGTGTGGGGGTATATTCTGGCGGGAACACTGGGATTTCTGTTCCTTTATGTAGCCAAACAGGGCGGACAGCTTAAGTTTGTCACAACCCCCATTGATGGAGTTAAAAAGAGTCTCCAGGTTCTGGTGAAGCCTTGTCCCCCGTGGGTGTGGTTTCTTGTAATATTTGTGCTGGCCGTTATTTATCCCCAGATGACCGGTCGTTATGCCACAGATGTGGCCATAAATGTGCTTCTTTATATCTGTCTGGGTCTTGGACTTAACGTGGTGGTGGGCCTTGCCGGTATGCTGGATCTCGGGTATATCGCATTTTATGGTGTGGGGGCTTATACCTATGCGGTGCTCAACGTCAGCTATGGCGTGGGCTTTTGGGTATGTCTACCCCTTGCCGGAGCCTTTGCAACCGTTGCCGGTTGCATCGTGGGATATCCGACCTTGAGAATGCGGGGGGATTACCTTGCCATTGTCACATTGGGATTTGGAGAAATTGTCCGCATCATCCTCAACAATTGGATGGGACTGACCAACGGCCCCAATGGTATTCTGGGCATTAAGCCTGTATCCATTTTAATTCCGGTATTTGAGAATGGATTTTCCTTTGAAATTTTCTGGGTGAAAAAACTTCAGTTCTTTTATTATTTTGCCCTGGCATTGGCCATTCTGGCCATTATCGCTGTGCGTCGATTGAATTCTTCCAGAGTCGGCAGGGCATGGGAATCCATAAGAGAAGATGAAACCGCAGCGGAACTAATGGGGGTAAATACCTTTATCTATAAGTTGCTTGCCTATGCCACTGGCGCATTTTTTGCCGGTCTGGCCGGGGCCTTTTTTGCGGCCAGAATGCGATTTGTCAGTCCTGAAAGTTTTACCTTTCTTGAATCTGCCATGGTTTTATGTATGGTGGTTCTGGGGGGGATGGGATCCATTCCAGGAATTATACTGGGTGTGTTTGCTCTTATTGCACTTCCCGAGGTGTTGCGGGATTTTGAATCCTATCGAATGCTTATTTTTGGTGCCACAATGATTATAATGATGCTGTTCAGGCCTGCTGGACTGATCCCTGCCAAACGCGTTGGAAAAAGATCTGAAGAGAAGGAGTGATGCAAAACATGTCGCCTGAACCCATCCTTGAATTGAAAAATGTCCATTCCGGTTATGGAACCATTAAAGCCCTGAAAGGGGTATCCCTTAAAGTATACCCGGGTGAAGTGGTTGCCATTATCGGTGCCAATGGTGCCGGTAAATCCACCACCCTCATGACCATCTGTGGCATAATTGCTGCGGAAAAGGGTGAGGTGTTCTATGAGGGAAAGAAAATTAATAAAGTTTCCCCGGAAAAATTACCCGCCCAGGGGCTGTGTCAGGTACCTGAAGGTCGTCGCATCTTTCCCCGGCTCTCCGTTGAAGAAAATTTGATACTGGGTGCGTTTCACCGAAAGGACCAGGCCCAGATTGATGAGGATATTCAGTATATGTATTCACTTTTTCCCATTCTGGGGGAACGGTGTAAACAGCATGGCGGAACCCTTTCCGGGGGGGAACAGCAGATGCTTGCCATTGCAAGAGCCCTGATGACCAAACCCAAGGTGCTTTTGCTGGATGAACCCTCCTTGGGTCTTGCGCCCATTATCATCCAGAAGATTTTTGATATCATCAAAGATATTAATCAAAAAAATGGTACCACTATTTTATTAGTGGAGCAAAATGCCAATCTGGCCCTCCAGGCGGCCACCCGGGGATATGTACTGGAAACCGGTGAGATCACCCTGGAAGATAAGGCTGATGCCCTTTTGCATAATCCAGAAATCAGAAAAGCTTATCTTGGGGAGTAGACTTGTTGTGATGGAGTCAACTACCCTTCCTGAATCAAAGATTCAGTGGGAAAGGAATTGGCTAAAAGTTGAAATATATTGTTTTTTTCACAATTTAAGGGTAACTTAGAACTTCATAATCAGTGACAATCAGTGACTGAACCAAAATATATTCGAGGTAATATGAAGTTCGAAAAGTACCACATATCAAGTGCCATTAAAGACAATCTTGCTGGCTTAGGGTTTAAACGTCCCACGGATATCCAATTTAAATCCATACCAGCCATTTTAAGAGGGGAAGATGTCCTGGCTATTGCCCAAACCGGCACGGGTAAAACCGCCGCCTTTGCCATCCCCATCATTGATGGTATCCATAAAGTTAAATCCAGCAAACGCTCCCTGGGAATCAAGTGCATTGTACTGGTTCCCACCCGGGAGCTTGCCGTGCAGATCGGCGGTGTGTTCAACGACATTGCCCGGCACACCAAGGTGAAAGCCTTTGCCTTGTTTGGCGGGGTGGAGCAGGATGCCCAGATCAAAAAACTCCAGGACGGCATTGATATCCTCATTGCCACTCCGGGACGTATGTTTGATCTCATTAGTCAGGGGTTCCTCGGCCTTGAAAAGATCCAGACCCTGGTACTGGACGAGGCCGATCATATGCTGGATTTGGGGTTCATCAAAGACATCCGTTCTGTTAAAAAGATTCTTACTAAAAGACACCAAACCCTTTTCTTCTCTGCCACCATCAGCAAAGAAATCAAAAAGCTTGCCTATTCCCAGGTGAAAACCTCCGCCATCCGCATTGAAATATCCCCGGAGGATCCAGTCTCTAAGAATGTCACCCATGGTGTGGTTTTTATTGACACGGACGACAAGCGCTTTTTCCTTGCCGGTTTTATCAAACAGCACCCCCAGACTCGAATGATTGTATTTGTAAGAACCCGGGTCCGGGCCGAACGGGTAGAAAAGGCCCTTGCCCGTGAAGACATTGCATCGTGCAATATCCACGGGGGCAGAGAGCAGGCCTTGCGCACCCAGACCATGGCTCAATTTAAAAAGGGTGAATTCAATATTCTCATTGCAACGGACGTCTCTGCCCGGGGCATTGATGTGCCCAATGTGGAGTATGTCATTAATTATGATATGCCTGAAAAAGATGAGAATTACGTCCATCGGGTGGGAAGAACCGGTCGGGGGGTCCAAAAGGGCACAGCTCTTTCCTTTTGCGGTGAAGGGGAAAAAGAGCGTCTTGCCGAAATAGAAGAATTTCTGCAATCAAAACACTAAGCCTGGAGTAATGCCGGACAAACAAAGTGCAATCATTTTTCTGTCTGCAGGAGATCTCGAGAGTTAGATCCTAAAGAAAAGTGATTGCACTTTCAATTTTTAATAAAAAGAAAACGATATGAATATCATAGAGAAATATAATCAACTGGAAGGAAAGAAGCTTTACCGTGGCGAAATTCGTAAGCTTATAAACGAAGCGATAAAACAAGGCGAAACCGAGATAGAAAATAAACTCACAGGTTTATTAAAATCTTATCCTGGACAAAAAGGTTTTGAGTTTGAAAAAGTAGATCCAATACAAGAGAACTTCGAAGGATTGGGAATCCCTTATAT
>JASFYZ010000065.1:0-15505 GCA_045046665.1 Desulfobacterium sp. | reverse complement strand
TTCTTGATTTGCTTTTTTAAATAGCCGAACAAGGGTCCCTTTCCAACAATAATGATGTCCCCTTTAAAAGTTCTTGAAGCCTCAAGAAGTATATCAAGTCCCTTGTACCACCGCAGCACTCCGGCAAATAGACCATAGGGTTTTCGTTCTTTAACGAACTCAGTAATCGCTTTGTCCGGCCCAGACAAACCGGAAAAGCGTTCCTCGTCTAACCAGAGCGGAACCTCCTCAACCTTACCTTGGAACTCATGGAGACAGGGGGTGCTTAAAAATAGGTTACGGCTGGTAACACATATTTTATCTGCCCGTTTTAAAAAACGTCTCATGATCGGCTGATAAAGGGCTTTTAAAAATTTGTTTTTATGAATATCACAATGAAAAGTGACCACCATGGGTTTTGAAACGCCATGTATCAGTGTCAAAATTTCAGCGGTGGGCCAGGTGAAATGAAAATGTAAAATATCCGTATCTTCACAAATAGCTTTAAACTGGTTCATGAGAGAGAAGCTGAAGGGGTTGGAATAAAAATCTAAATTACTCTCATGGAATTTTACAGTGATTCCATCTGCAGTGGACAGCTCATAGTTTTTTACCCCGGCAGCCACAACCTCCACACGATATCCATCTTTGATACTGCTGCGGCCAATCTGACGAATGGCCTCCTCCAGTCCGCCATTGGTTTCAGGAAAATATGTCTTAAAAACATGTGTTATTTTTGCCATGTATACGCTTTATTAACCCGTATAAAATCATTTTCCATTCACAATGACCTGTGGCTATCTGCCAATCGTCTAATTAGACACAAAATATCCCAAGCAGATTCTAAGGAACTTAAAAAATTTTAATTTACCGTTTAATCAAAGCACAACTTAATAAGTATGCATATCTGAATTTCAAAACCGGCAAATCAATTAAGATCTGACGTCCTAAGACATACAATCCACGGCATTCATAAAAATTCGAATCCCCGGCGTCGTTCTTTCTTGTTTCGTGGAAAAAGAGCCCTGGCGCTGGGCTTGTTCCAGATCCCGACACCAGTCTGGATGATTGGTAAAATGATTAAACGCCTCAGGATGGGGCATGAGCCCGAAAATCCGACCCGTGGGATCGCAAATGCCGGCAATGTCTCCCATGGACCCGTTCGGGTTATGGGGAAAGGCACCTTGGGCAACTGCTCCATTGGAAAACGCATAGCGCATGACCACCTGATTGTTTGCTTCCAGCCGCTCCACCACCAAGACATCAGCCACAAATTTACCCTCCCCATGGCGCACGGGCAGATCAATCACCGAATCCAGTCCCTTAGTAAACACACAGGGACTCATATCGTTGATACCCAGATGGACCCACTGATCCCGAAAATTTCCACAATCATTCCAGGTCAACGCCACAGACCGATCTGTATAATTCCCATCAAATCCCGGCAGCAACCCCAGGTTGACCAGGGTCTGGAACCCATTACAGATACCAATGATCAATTTTCCCTGGCCTACAAAGGAGAGCAGTTTTTCCCCCATGTGGTTTTTCAACTTAAGGGCCTGGATCACCCCGGCCCCATGGTCATCCCCCCAGCTGAATCCCCCGCCAAAGGCCAGAATTTGAAAATCGTCCAGATCCACTTTACCGGAAACCAGGGCATTGATGTGAACCCGGTGGGCTCTGGCACCGGCCAATTCAAAGGCTGCGGCCGTCTCCATGTCACAGTTCAGTCCAAAGCCAGTTAAAACAAGCGCATTTACCGTTGTCATATCATATCTCCCAAGGGGGCTGTCCAGGCGGTTTCCAACTCATCCAGGGAAAGATCAGAAACTGTCTTTCCATCCGTCCCTTTGATCACAAGGCGGGTGTGGGCATCGGTGACATGTCCCACCATGGCACAGGCCATCCCCTTGAACATCTTCTCAAAGGTGCTCTGGTTTTCAGGGTCCACGGTGACAATGAAGCGGCCAGCAGACTCTGAAAACAAAAGGGCATCTGTTCCAGGAAGACCATTTCGTTCATCCACCGGCAGCCCGGTTAGATCCACCTCAAGTCCCAGACCGCCTCCCATGGCCATCAATGCCGCATGGGTGGCAAGTCCCCCCCGGGCAACAGCATGGGCCGAAGCGACTAAACCGTTGACGATGGCTTTTTCCAGTGCCCGATAAATCACCTTGAATCGGTCAAAATTCACCTGGGGCACATTAACCCCCGTCTGGCCTAATAATTCATAATATTCAGAAGCACCCATCTCATTGGCCGTAACACCCAGCACATAGACAAGATCCCCTGATACTTTTGGGGCCAGGGTCATGCATTTTGTCACATCATCCACCACGCCGGTGGCGGAGAACTGCACCGTTTCCAGGGCTGACACCTTAATGGCTTCACCAAATTCACCGGTGAGATATCCATCCACATACATGCTGTCCTTACCGGATAACAAGGGGATACCATAGGCCATGCAAGAGTCCTTTAAAGCCCGGCAGGCCCTTACCAGCTGGGCTGCTTTAAACTTCCCATCGGGATTTTTCACCGAATCATACTGAATATCCGGCCAACAGAAATTATCCACCCCACCCATGTGGGAAAGGGTTCCGCCAACGGCAATGAGTCGCCGCACTGCCTCGTCAATGGTGCAGGTCATCATGTGGTAGGCATCAATTTGGGAATACCATGGCAGCAGGGCCTGGGAAAAGGCAAGGCCCTTCATGGAGGTCAGCACCGGTCGGATCACCGAGGCATCCGACGGAATATTGCGATTGACTCCCACCAGGGGTTTAATGACGCTACCGCCCTGGACCTCATGGTCATATTGCCTTGTGATCCACTCTTTGGAGCAGATGTTGGGCCGGGCCAGCATGGCCAGCATCAATGGATTCACATCCTTTGGGGGCAACAACACAGGTTCGGTTAAACCCCGCAAGGCCGGGGGCATCCACAGGGCATCAAACTCCCACCGGGGAAAGCCCTTGTCTAAAAGGTCCATATCCACATAGGCACATGTTTCATCACTATATTTGATGTGAAGCTTACCTGAATCGGTGTATTCACCAATGACTGTGCTTTCCACTTCGTGTTCCCGGGACAATGCCATGAACCGGTCAATGTTTTCCGGTTTCACGGCAATGGTCATGCGCTCCTGGGATTCAGAAATCCAGATTTCCCACATGTCAAGGCCATCATATTTCAAGGGCACTTTATCCAGCCACACCTCACATCCGTTGCTGAGCATGGCCGATTCCCCCACGGATGAAGAAAGTCCGCCACCACCATTGTCGGTGATAAAGCCATAAAGCCCCTCATCCCGGGCAACCAGGAGAAAGTCATGCATTTTTTTCTGGGTATAAGGGTCTCCAATCTGCACATGACCCGCCGGGGTATTTTCCGACAATACTTCGGAGGAGGCCGTCACCCCATGGATGCCATCTTTGCCCACCCGGCCACCACTCATGACAATGAGTTCACCGGGAACGGTTGTTTTTTCATGGCTGGGTTTTCCGTCCACCATTGACGGCATAATGCCAAGGGCCGTGACAAACACAAGACTTTTCCCCATGTATCCATGGTTAAACAATGTCTGACCAAAGGTGGTGGGGACGCCGCTCTTATTACCACCGTCCTTGACCCCCTCAATGACCCCATCAAGCAGTCGCCGGGGATGCAAGGGTGCCTTTAAAGGCCCGGCATAATCCATGTCCCCCACACAGAACCCATAACTTCCCATGATGAGGCGAGAGCCAAGGCCTGTGCCCATGGGATCTCTGTACACCCCAACAATACCAGTAATGGCACCGCCATAGGCCTCCATGTTGGAAGGAGAATTGTGGGTCTCACCGGTGATCACATAGTTGTTTGTCTCATCAAATTGACCCACACCGGCATTGTCCCACAACACAGACACCACCCAGGATTTTTCGTCTTTAAGGGCCAGGGTAGGATCTTTAATATATTTTTTAAAGAGGTTTACCTCCTCCACCGTTTCGTTGGTGGCCCCATTGATGTACCGAAAAAGCCCCTGAAAGGTATTATGATTGCAATGGTCACTGCGGGCCTGGGAGATATATTCCAATTCCACATCCGTGGGCTGGGCAAGGCCAGCCTTTTTACGGGAAGCCAGCACATCCGGGTCCAGAAAATATTCCCGGATCACCGGAATATCCCTGGCATTAAGGGCCAGATTCCGGGCATCACTGATGGCCTGTAACGCCTCATTGGAGTTTATGTCCATGACATCACACTGGGGTTCATGGTTGAGCAGCACCTTGGGAATAATGGTACCCACGCCTTTGGATGCATCCCACTCAGGCCTGGAAAAGACCTTCCATTGCTGGATAATACCGTTGGCCAGCAGTTCATTTGCGATTTTTTCCACATCGCTTTTTATTAAGCCACCCCCTGTGAGACAATAGCGCTTGGAGGTGTAAATGCCTTCACCGGGCAGAAAATCCCGCTTTAACAAATCGGTGATAGCCTCCATGGCCGTGCTGCCAGCATTATCTTTTACACCGGGCCGAAATCCCACCCAGATACACCAGTCAAAATCTAAATCCAGGGGAGACAGAGAAGAGATCTGGGTCACGGGATTGGTAAAAATTTCATCCTTCACCATTGCCAGGGCATCGGGGGATAAATCCGCCTCCATGGTGACCAGATGTATGCATCGCCCTGCCTCAATGCCAATATTAAAATAGTCCCGGGCCTTTTTGATGAGGCTTTGGGCCTCGGCATCAACCAGCTGGGGGGTCAGGGCAATTTCAATACAGGAACGCATTTTATCCACCATTGAAAATCCTTATTATATCATTATAAAATACAAATACCATCAATGCCAGGAGCAGCCCCATACCCAATCGGTTGGCCTGCTCACGGAATTTTTCACCGGCGGCTTTTCCTGTCACCGCCTCATAACAAAAAAAGACAATATGCCCCCCATCCAGCACCGGCACGGGAAACAGATTAATAATACCCAGGTTCACGCTGAGCATGGCAATGAAGAAAAAGAAATTTGCCACACCGGCTTTTGCCTGTTTGCCAGCCATCTGGGCGATCATAATGGGGCCGCCAAGACTATCAGCAGCCACAGATCCTTGAAAAATTTTCACCACGGACAGCACGGTGAGCCTGGATATCTCCCAGGTTCTTACCCCCCCATGCCACAAGGCCTGGAAGGGGTTCAGGGAGATATGGGTCACATCCCCACTGGCGGCCACACCGATCATGAAACGCTTTATATCTTCCCCAAAAATATTTTTTGACATCCGGGTCTCGGGGTGCACCTGGAACAGATGATCCCTGCCATCCCGTTCCACCTGTATGGCAAGAACCTCCCCAGAAGTTTCTCCAATCAGGGTCACCATGTCATCCCAGGACGTCACCGGTTTTCCGTCAATGGCTACCACCACATCTCCGGTGGCCATGCCAGCAACCTGGGCCGGGCTGTTTGGCCCCACCTCCCCCACCACGGGTTTTACAAAGTAAAGGCCGGAAAATTGAAAAATGGCATAAAAAATCAAAAAGGCCAGCAAAAAATTAAACAAGGGGCCAGCCGCCACAATGAGTATTTTCTGGTACAGCTTCTTATGGTTAAAGGACAGAGGAATGTCCGTTTCGGCAAGGGGTGCGCCTGGCTCCTCCCCCACCATTTTCACATAACCTCCCAGGGGAATCAAGGAGATGCAGTATTGGGTAAATCCCATCCTGCGCTGGTAAATTTTCGGACCAAATCCCAGGGAAAAGGTCTCCACCCCCACGCCAAAAAACCGGGCCACCAGAAAGTGCCCCAGCTCGTGGAAAAAAACAAGAATACCCAAAACGATGACAAAGGCCACCAGTGAATTACCCATAATACCTCTACAACCTCAATGGCCAGTTCAAAAAACCCCTGACCGAATTTGCATACTACTGTTAATCATGGCCCCGGCCCGTTCCCGGGCCCAAAGATCCGCCGCTACAATATCTGACACCCCGGGAGAATTGACCACCCCATGGGCCTCCATGGTGGTTTCTATGATATTAAATATGTCAAGAAACCCAATGCGATGATTCAAAAACCCATCCACTGCCACTTCATTGGCGGCATTCATCACCCCGGGGAGGGTTCCCCCCGCTTCCAGGGCTTTAAAGGCAAAATCAATGGAGGGAAACCGCTTTCGGTCCGGAGCCTCAAAAAACAGCCCTGTCAAATCAGGAAAATCAGGAAAATCAAGCCCCGAATCCAGGCGTTCCGGCCAGGACAGAGCATAGGAGATGGCGGCTTTCATATCCGGCAGGCCCATCTGGGCCATCACCGTACCATCGGAAAACCCCACCATGGAATGAACAATACTCTGGGGATGCACCACCACTTCCACCTGATCGGGAGAAAGCTGGAACAGGTGCACCGCTTCAATGATCTCCAGGGCCTTGTTCATAAGGGTGGCAGAATCAATGGAAATCTTGGCGCCCATGTCCCAGGTGGGATGGTTCAGGGCATCCCGGGGGGTAAGCCCTGAAAATTTTTCCAGGGGGACTTCCCGGAAGGGCCCGCCAGAAGCGGTGAGAAATATTTTGCGAAGATCCCGTTTACGGTTCCCTTCAAGGCACTGAAAAATGGCGCTGTGCTCACTGTCCACCGGATAAATGGTCACCTGTTTTTCCGCAGCCCTTGCCATGACAATGTCTCCTGCCATGACCAGGGTCTCCTTATTGGCCAGGGCCACCTGCTTTTTGGCATCAATAGCGGCCAGAGCCGGCATGAGTCCGGCAGCTCCCACCATGGCAAGCAGCACCGTGTCCACCATGTCGTGGGCCGCTGCAACAAGATATCCTTCCTCACCCCATAAAATCTTCACAGATGAGGTACCAGAAAGAAGTGCTTTGAGCTCCCCGGCCTTTTCCCGGGTGAACACCACCACCATGTCAGGCTTAAAAATAGAAATCTGTTGGGCCAGAAGGATCACATTGTTGGCAGCCGCCAGGATACGGACATTAAAACGGCGGGGATGACGGGCCACAACGGCAAGGGCGCTCTGGCCAATGGAGCCGGTGCTCCCAAGGATAGACAGGTGTCTCATAGCAAAAAGTCCTTGAAAAGATAGGCCACAGGTGCCGCAAAGATCACCCCGTCCAGGCGGTCCAAAATCCCCCCATGCCCGGGAAGCAGGTGTCCGGAATCTTTAATCCCTCCGGTGCGCTTCAGGGCAGACTCAAACAAATCACCAATCTGCCCTGCCATGGCCGCAGTAACGGCAAAGCCAAGGGTTCCCATCAGGGAGACATCATGGATAAAAAGGACTTCAAACCCCACCCCCACAACCATGGCCAACACAAGCCCCCCCAGGGCCCCTTCAATTGTTTTATTGGGACTGATCTGCGGGGACAAAGGTCTTTTTCCATAATAGGAACCGCAAAAAAAAGCGCCGGTGTCACTGGCGGCAACCATCAACCATAGCCACACAATCCACAATCCCCCTTTGTCATCCCCCCGGATCAACACCAGAAAAGAGAGAAAAAACGGGACATACACCACCCCTTGAATCTGGGTCTCTATGGCCCGGAGAATATCAGAACCCGGGGCATACACCACCAGAACCAGCAATGTCAGAATCAAGACATTCAGGGCCGGTGCCAGCAACATCAGCCCAAGGGAGCCATTGTGGGCCGCCACCATCATAAAAAAGGCAGTAATTCCTGAGATAGAAGCAAGCCCGATATTACGTTTTTCTTTCACGTAGTTGGGGCATTTCCCCAGCACAGAAAAAATAAATGAATCTGTTTTTCCGGAGCAACAACCGCCTTCCATGGAGTCTGTGATTTTTGAAGAGATCTCTTTTTCAGGATCATCGCCGGGAACAAAATGGATGGAATCAGGACAGACACCCTGGCGATCCAGGGCATCCCCGTGGACAGGGAGGGGGACAATGCAAAAATACTCCCGCAGTCCCAGAAGGGATATGAAAAACACAAGTGCGGTAAACATCAAAGGGGTGCCCCGGAGAAGAATCAACAACAAAAGGGGCAATAGAACTATTGCGGTGAGGCATCGTTTGAGGAGCATTGGACCTTCCCGAATCTACGATCACGTTTCTGGTAGTCCCTGATAATATCCATGAAAGCCTGGTCCGTGAAATCAGGCCACAGGGTATCGGTGAAAAACAACTCGGCATAACCCGCCTGCCAGAGCATAAAATTACTCAACCGCTTCTCTCCGCTGGTGCGGATCACAATGTCCGGATCAGGGATGTCAGCGGTGTAAAGATGTTGGGATACGGTCTCTTCTGTAATATCATCCAGACCAAGACTGCCTGTTTTTACCTTTTCAGCAATAAGTTTCACGGCCCGGGTCATCTCTTCCCTGCCTCCATAACTCAATGCCAGGTTAAGGCGCATGCCACTGTTGTTCCGGGTAAGGAGTATGGTCTCTTCCATGGCCCGGCCAACATCAGCGGGGAGCCGTTCCTTTTGCCCGATGACGCCCAGTTGAATATTCTTGTCCATGAGGGTCTTACGTTCACCCGTTACAAACTTTTTCAACAAGGCCATGAGTGCCACCACCTCGGCCCGGGGACGTCCCCAGTTTTCCGTGGAAAAGGCGTAAAGGGTGAGCACCTTGATTCCCATTTTCCGGCACACCGTCACAATGGAACGAACCGTATCAGCGCCTTTTTCATGGCCTCTGACACGGTTCATTAATTTTTTTTTGGCCCACCGTCCGTTCCCATCCATGATGATGGCCACATGGGCTGGTATCTTATCTGGGTCCAGTTCCTGGCAGGAAACAGTGCCCGGGGTTTGCCCGCCTTTATACTTCAAGAATTTCCTTCTCTTTTGCCAGGTAAATTTTGTCCACAGATTCTACATACGTATCTGTAAGCTCCTGGATCTGTTTTTGACCATTAAAGCTGTCATCCTCTGAAATATCACCCTCCTTTTGCAGGGACTTAAGATTTTCATTGGAATCCCGCCTGATGTTCCGAATGGCCACTTTAAAATCTTCACAAACCTGACGGGTATTTTTGGCAATATCCTTTCTCCGCTCCTCAGTGAGGGGGGGAATGGAAATACGCACAATTTTACCGTCGCTGGAGGGGGTCAAACCCAGATTGGCCTTTAAGATACCCTTTTCCACCTCTTTGATGGCAGAAACATCCCAGGGCTGCACCGTGATAAGCCGACTTTCAGGAATGGCAACCGAGGCCATCTGACTTAAGGGGGTCAAGGTACCGTAATAATCTACCTTTACACTGTCAAGCATGGTCATGGAAGCCCTTCCGGTGCGAACCCTTTTCATATCTATTTCCAGGGCCTTTACCGTTTTATCCATACGATCCTTTGTTTCCTGCAACACTTCTTTTATCATATGCGTTCACCCCATATTCTTTTATAAGAAAATACAGCATTAAAGTACCGACAACAGAGCCCACGGCGAGGGCGGTATAATACCATTTTCAATTCCCGAAAAATGCCAATAACGATGACGTCAGCACCTATTCTTCTGTACCATAAATACGGGTTCCTACACCTTTTCCACACACCGCCGACAGGATATTGTTCTCCTGGTGAAGGTCAAACACCCGCAAGGGAAGGTTATTGTCCATGGCAAGGGAAATGGCTGTCATATCCATGACGTGGAGCTGACGTTCCAGCACATGCATGTAGGAAATTTCAGGAATAAAGGCCGCATCTTCATGGAGCTCCGGGTCTTTGTCATATACGCCATCCACTTTGGTGGCCTTGAACAAAATCTGAGCATTGATCTCCTGGGCCCTGAGCACCGCAGCGGTGTCCGTGGTAAAATAGGGATTACCCGTGCCTGCGGCAAAAATAACGGCCCGACCTTTTTCCAGATGGCGTACAGCCCTAAGACGGATAAAGGGTTCTGCCACCTGATCCATGGATAATGCCGATTGGACCCGGGTGGGGACCCCTTGTTTTTCCAGGGCATCGGCCAAAGCAAGGCTGTTGATCACCGTGGCCAGCATGCCCATGTTATCGGCGGCGGCCCGGTCCATGCCAGCAGAACTGCCAGCAACCCCCCGGAATATATTGCCGCCCCCCACCACCATGGAGACCTGCACCCCAAGATTATGCACCTTGGCCACCTCACCTGCCACAAAATTAATCATCTCAGGCTTGATGCCAAACCCTTGGTCGCCCATGAGGGCTTCACCACTGAGCTTGATGAGAATTCTTTGAAATTCAGGTCTTCTTTCCATGGAATTATTCTCCTAATTGAAACCGGGCAAATCGTTTGATCTGAATATTTTCACCGATTTTGCTAATGGCTTCGGTGGTCATTTCACCCACACTCTTTTTGGGATCTTTAATGTATGGCTGGCTCAACAGGCAAGAATCCTTATAAAATTTCTGAACCTGACCTTCCACAATTTTCTCCACGATGTTTTCAGGCTTACCCTGTTCCAGGGCCAATGCCCGATAGATGCCACGCTCCCGTTCCACAAGTTCCTGGGGAATATCTTCGGGATTGAGACCACCAGGGTTACTTGCGGCAATGTGCATGGCAACATTCTTGGCAAACTCCAGAAAAGCATCGGTCTTTGCCACAAAGTCTGATTCACAGTTAATCTCAACCAGGACACCCAGTTTGGCACCGGAATGGATATAAGAGTAGACAACCCCCTCGGAAGTGGCGCGCCCTGCTCGTTTCTGGGCCTTGGCAAGCCCTTTTTTCCTCAAATAATCCAAAGACTGGGTCACATCACCATCGTTTTCGGCAAGGGCCTTTTTACAATCCATCATCCCGGATCCGGTCTGGTCACGAAGCTCCTTGACCATTGCTGCTGTAATCTTAACCATCATCAAACTCCTTATTCGGCCTGAGCGGCTGTTTGTCTTTTAATTTTTTCCACCACAGGACCGTCGGTGCCATCGGAAACAACGGCACGTTCGGCAGTTTCCATCATGGCAGAGTCCATCTTCCCATCGTCGGCTGCCTTGTCACGGCCGGCCTGCTGTTTTTCTTCATAGCGGGCCTGTCCTTCAATGCAGGCATCAGCAATGCGACTGGCAAACAACCGGATGGAACGAATGGCGTCATCATTGCCCGGAATGACATAATCAATGTCATCGGGATCACAGTTGGTATCCACCACCGCCACAATGGGAATCCCAAGACGCTTGCCCTCACGCACGGCAATGGCTTCATTTTTGGGATCAATGATGAAAATAGCCCCAGGAACCCCCTTCATGTTACTGATACCACCTATATCATTTTCCAGCTTGGTCCGTTCTTTTCCCATTTTCACCCGCTCTTTTTTGGGATATTCTTCAATACGGCCATCCATCTCAATGGTATTAAGGAATTCCAGGCGGCTGATGTTCTTTTTAATGGTCTGGAAATTGGTAAGCATCCCACCCAACCAGCGGTTCTGGACATAATAGGTTTCTGCCCGGTTGGCCTCTTCGTAGATGGATTCACGGGCCTGCTTTTTGGTTCCCACAAACAGCACCTGCTTTCCTTCGGCGGTGATGTCACTGATAAAATCGACGGCGGTCTTGAACATCTTCACCGTCTGCTGTAGATCAATGATGTAAATACCGTTTCTGGCACCAAAAATATATTTTTTCATCTTTGGATTCCAGCGCCGTGTCTGGTGTCCAAAATGTACGCCTGCTTCCAGCAGTTCACGCATTGAAATATCTACCATGTTGTCTCTCCATTCATCTTTATGGTTTTTTCCACCACCCCTGTCATTCCCGGAACAGACCGCCCCACAAGGGGGCAGCACCCCATACCGGGTCCAAGGGTGTGAGTTGTTGTCCAAAGCACAGAAATTGAGCCTGGACATAAATCCAAACTGCTATATCAAAATCAAGTTTTTTTATCAATTCTTTTTTTTATTTTAACCACCCGGTGATGCCCCGCTTCATCTCGAATGGATTGGAAATATTCATAGACAGGCATGGATGTCACCAGGGCCTCAATGGCATTTTTTTGATCAAAACCGGTCTCCATCAAAAGGACGCCACCGGGATTGAGGAATGCCACGGCCTGGGACAAAATTTCTACAATGCAGTCCAGCCCATCAATCCCCCCGTCAAGGGCCAGCCGGGGTTCATAGTTTTGTATTTCAGGGGCAAGGGTTTCAATGTCCCGGGTGGGAATATAGGGAGGATTTGACACAATGAGATCAAAGGCAGCCTGGGGGCCAAAGGGGTCAAACCAGGAACCTGTCACCACAGAAAGACCGGGAACGCATTCAAGGGAACGGGCATTTTTCAGGGTAATTTCAGCCGCAGCCGGCGACACATCAACGGCAAAATAATGGTGCCCTGGCATGGCCCGGGCAAGGGAGATAATAACTGCACCGGAACCCGTCCCCAGTTCCAGAACGTTCAAAGGGAGTTTTCCTGTGCGTTGCTGAAATTGTGTTAACTCAGACAGGGCCGTTTCCACCAGGGTTTCCGTGTCAGGCCGGGGGATGAGCACATGGGGCGAAACTGCCACCTCAATGTCCCAGAATCCTTTTTTACCGGTGATATAGGCCACGGGTTCCCGCTGCACCCGTCGCTGGATAAGGGTTTTATAGCGTGCCAATTCCCCAGGGTTCAAGGGACGATCAAACTCCATATAAAGGGACACACGATCCATGCCCAGGCAATGACACATGAGTATCTCCGCCGTGAGTCTGGGACTGTCCACACCCTTATCTTTGAAATAGGACGCCGTCCATGCCACTGTATTAAGAAGGGTCCACACCCGCTGGTGATCACCGGACATTAAAATTACTGGGACTCCTTCATCAACTCGGCCTGGTGATTGGTGGTAAGCTCGTCAATAATTTCCTGGATGTCTCCGGCCATGATCTGGTCCAGTCGGTAAAGAGTCAGACCAATACGATGATCGGTCATGCGGCCCTGGGGGTAGTTATAGGTGCGAATCCGCCCACTTCGATCCCCGGTTCCCACCTGCCCTTTACGCTCGGCAGCTCTTTTTGCGTCCTGCTCCCGCACCATGGCATCCAGGATACGGGCCTTGAGCACTTTCATGGCCTGGACCTTATTTTTAATCTGGGACTTTTCATCCTGGCAGGTGGCAATAATACCCGTGGGAAGATGGGTCAGCCGCACCGCAGAATCCGTGGTGTTCACCGATTGCCCCCCGGGCCCGGATGCCCTGAATACATCCACCTTTACATCACTTGGGTTGAGATCCAGCTCCACATCCTGGGCTTCGGGTAACACCGCCACGGTCACAGCAGAGGTGTGCACCCTGCCCTGGGCCTCGGTCTCGGGTACCCGCTGCACCCTATGTATACCACTTTCAAACTTAAAGCTGCTGTAAGCACCCTTTCCCCGGACCATGCACACCACCTCCTTAAAACCGCCCGCATGGGCCATGCTGCTGTCAATGATTTCAACGGCCCAGCGCCTGGATTCGGAAAATCGGGAGTACATGCGAAAAAGATCCGCCGCAAAAAGCCCTGCCTCTTCCCCACCGGTTCCGGCCCGGATTTCCAGAATAACATTCTTTTCATCCCGGGGATCCTTTGGCACCAGCAAAATTTTTATCTCTTTTTCAAGGGCCGTAAGCGACCGGGTAAGTGAGGCGATTTCTTCCCTGGCCATCTCCTGAATATCCAGGTCCTGATCCTTGAGCATCCCACGGGCATCGGAAAGCTCTTCACGAGCCCCCTTGTATTCACGAAAGGCCGTGATCAGCCGGGTCAACTCCCCATGCTCCTTAAGGCATTTTTGATAACGAACCTGATCCCCGATAACATCAGGATCACTCAGGAGCTGCTCCAATTTTATAAAATGCTCTTCAATACCCTGTAATTTATTTATCATGACCATGGCCCTTAAACTCGAAAGGGGAAGTCAGGTTATTTCCCCGACTCCCCACTTCATTTTGTTAACAATAACTATTTTTTTGATGCAGCAACAGCATCAAAACCTGCATATTTTTTCCGGAAACGATCAATCCGCCCTGCAGTATCCACAAGCTTTTGTTTACCCGTGAAAAAAGGATGACATGCCGCACAGATTTCCACCCTGATGTTCTCTTTGGTGGATCCAACCTCCAGCACATTGCCACAGGCACAGGATGCCGTTGTTCTCTTATATTCCGGATGTATCTCTTTCTTCATCTTTACCACTCCTTAAATATTTATCTTTACAATTTTCCCGTATTTTAGGCCATTTTTGTCAAAGAATAGCCAGCCTGCTTGTCTTTTAATTCATCTTCTACGTTGGGCTTTTCCGCGCATAGAACCACTAAGGCACAAAAAAACTCGCCTTGAATACGAATGAAAATCCTACGCATCCCGGCATATTATTTTCCGACAACGGACTTACGAGTTCATTGAATCAAGAAATTCTTTATTATCCTCTGTTCCTTCCATTTTTTCAAGCAAAAAAGACATACTGTCCACAGAATTTAAATTGGAAAGTAATTTCCGCAGGATCCACACACGATTGAGGGTGGCCGCATCCAGAAGCAACTCTTCCTTACGGGTACCAGACTTATTCATATTGATGGCCGGGTAAATCCGCCGATCCGCAAGCTTGCGATCCAGCACCAACTCCATATTACCCGTGCCTTTGAACTCTTCAAAGATAACTTCATCCATGCGACTACCCGTGTCAATGAGGGCGGTAGCAATGATGGTCAAACTGCCCCCTTCCTCAATGTTCCTGGCGGCCCCGAAAAACCGTTTGGGCCTATCCAGGGCATTGGAATCCACCCCACCAGATAATATTTTTCCCGATGGGGGCATCACAGAGTTGTAGGCCCGGGCAAGCCGGGTAATACTGTCGAGCAAAATAACCACATCATGGCCCTGCTCCACAATACGCTTGGCCTTTTCAATGACCATCTCCGCCACCTGGACATGACGCTCCGAGGGTTCATCAAAGGTGGAACTGATCACCTCTGCGTCCACGGACCGGGCCATGTCCGTCACCTCTTCGGGACGCTCATCAATGAGCAAAATTATGGGAACAATGTTCTCATGGGCAGCAATCATGCTATTGGCAATATTTTTCAGCAGCATGGTCTTACCGGACCGGGGGGGCGAAACAATGAGCCCCCGCTGGCCAAAACCAATAGGTGACATCAGATCAATGATGCGGGTGGGGTAGTTATCCGGTTGAGATGCAAGGTTCATCTTTCGGTCTGGATAAAGGGGGGTCAGATTGTCAAACAAAATGGTTTCAGCGGCAAGTTCAGGATTTTCAAAATTAACCGCTTCCACTTTGAGCAGGGCAAAATACCGCTCTGAATCCTTGGGCTGGCGCACCTGACCGGAAATGGTATCGCCGGTTCTGAGGTTAAACCGTCGTATCTGGGAGGGGGATACATAAATATCGTCGGGACCGGGCAGATAATTGTAATCAGGCGCCCTTAAAAAGCCAAAACCGTCGGGAAGAATCTCAAGGGTGCCTTGTCCATATATTTGGCCACTTTCCTCAATGGCTGCCTGGAGAAGGGCAAAAATAAGCTCCTGTTTTTTTACACCACCCACCCCTGTGATATTGTACTTTTTGGCAAGCTTGGTCAGCTCGCTCATCTTCATCCGCTTTA
>JASFYZ010000064.1:0-22632 GCA_045046665.1 Desulfobacterium sp. | reverse complement strand
GTAAAAAAATCAAGAAAAAAAGGCATTTATCAAAAGAATATCATTTATGTCATATATCCCGTTTATCTTTTCTGAATGCCTCCAAGATAAAGGTCCACCAGGGGATCGGCCATGGCCACAAGATCATACTTTCTTTCCGCAGCCACCCAAGTGGCAATAATCCCTTCCACCGCCCCAAGAACAAAGCGCTTCACAAGGCCGATGAAAAGGTCCTGGCGCAGCTGTCCCTCCACTTGTCCCAACTCAATGATCTCCGTTAAGAAATCAAGATATAATTTTGAAATGTCTTTCACTTGGAGGGAATTGTTCCGAAGATATCTCACTTCGGATTGAAAAACAATCGCCATATTTCTGTCATTTTGAAACTCTTCCAGGTGGCACCGGATTAAATTTCTGAGTTTTTGTTCAGCCCCTTCAGCACCATCCACGGCACTGCGCATCTTTTCAAAAAAGGCAGCGGTTTTAAACTGAATATACTGATAGAGGATATCATCCTTGTTCTTAAAATAAAGATAGATGGTTCCATCGGCAACCCCTGCTTCCTGGGCAATCTGGGAGATGGTTGCCTTGTAGAACCCAAGACGGGCAAAGACCGCCCCGGCCCCTTGAAGTATGCTTGAATATTTTTCAGATTTTTCTTTTGGCAAAATAGATTCGTCCTTTTTCAGGGGGGTGCAATAAATGAATATATATTCATATTCATTATCAAATAACTTTTCCCATTGTCAAGGGAATAATCATTTTTTGCTTCCACCAAATACACTGTTTTTAATTGATAATTCAGACAAACAGCGTTTCTGATCAAAAACACACACCTCATACAAGAAAAAATAAAAAACTGAGTAAATATTCATTTACAGCCTTAATTTCAATATCTCGATTCCAGGTGTCCATGACCCACGGGGAGCAAACCGGTGTTGATGAGCCCCCCCCCTTAATTTAGAATGGCTGCATTTGTTTGGAAGCGCTTGATTTTTTCCCCATTTCATGAAACAAAACAGACAGAAAATAATCAAATCAGATAAGGAGGTTATATGCCCACTCTTACCCACCCGTCTCCCCACTTTAAAACAGCCCTGGATCTGGGCAGACCCCCCACCATCAAAACACTTTTCCCCCATTCCCAGGCACTGATCGTCAGTGGAAAATACATTGACCGGGCCATGACCACTAAAGGCCAGGCCATGACCATTGCCGCCAATGGCAGAAACTTTTTTGTTCTTCAGGGGGCACTCATGGCGGCCCAGAAAGCCAATGCTGCCATTATCATTGAAATTGCCAGATCCGAGGGAGGCACCGGGGCTTATTGTGCCGTCACCCTCTGGAACATTGCCCGCCAAGTGGATGCCATCTGCAACCAAAAGGGTATTTCCATTCCCGTGGCCATCCATGCGGACCACTTTGGTATTAAGTCCATGTCCGATCTTGACCAGGCCAAGATTGAAATCCCCAGCCTTTTTGATGCAGGCATCACCTCCATTGCCATTGACGCCTCCCACATGCCTGACGCCCAAAACCTTCTGGCCAATCTGGCCCTGGCCCCTTTTATTCCCGATTGGGCAGGTCTTGAAACCGAAGTGGGGGAGATAAAGGGAAAACTGGGACTTTCCACGGCCCAGGAGGCCCTGTTTCTCATCCAGGGACTCAATGCCCACGATATTTTCCCCAACTGGATTGCTTTAAACAATGGTACCACCCACGGCATTGAAACCAGTGGTTCCGGCATTGACGTACCATTAACCAGAGAAATTCATGAGGCGCTGCTCAAGTACAATGCTTCCGGTGCGCAGCACGGCACATCGGGAAACAGCTCTAAAAAACTCAAAGCCATTGCCATAGACACCCGAACCACCAAAGCCAATGTGGCAACGGCCCTGCAGATGATCTCCTGGGGGGTGGAAGTCAATGATTACGGCAATGCCATCCTGGACGATGACAATAAATTCATCAAAAAAAGGGGACAGGGGGTGTCCCAGAAGGTATGGGAAGAGATGCTCGCCTTTGCTGAAGAAAGCAAGCTGACAGGGGGGAATTTTAAAAGACTCAATCTCCCCTTTGAAAATAAACTCATGGCCCAATCCCGGGATATCCGGGAACGCATGGCGCAAGGGGTGGAAGACTTTATTTACAACCTGCTGACCACTGTTTTCAATGCCGGAGATACAGCGGAACTTGTTTTTGAGGACATCATCCAAACAGCGTCTTTCAATCCAGGTCCCCAGGGACAGCGCATTGAAGACCCTGCCCAGTGGACCCAAGAAAAAATCCTGGAAAAAGCCGCCCGAATAGAATCGAACAAGGGACCCAAAGGCGATTTTGACGACTAACTTTTTCGTGTGGCCTTTTGGGAAATGCTACGGAGGCCACATTAAAAGTAAACCCGCTTAATTTACAGGAATTTTTTGTCATGACTGTGCCTGCATATCAGATACAAAACATTTTAACCCTTTACTGTCGAAAGCTGGAACAGTCCTGGCACAAGGCCCAAAACCAGAACTCCCCACTGCCGCTGCAAATCAATGTCATTGCCAAGAATAAAAAAAAGACGGTAATCAATAAGGTGAAAGAAAGTATTGTTGCCAAAATCACCCTCATGGGCCCCCGTCAGTATATGGAATTGCATGCCCAGCCCAAAGCGCCCGTGGTGCCCCCCTTACGGAAGGTATCCCACCGGGAAAGGCACCCCTTTTCATTCATTGCCCTGGAAAAAGGCAATGTCCGCCTCAAAAAGACCATCTCCCTGGAAAACGATGATGGGATGTAGTTATAGGACCGTTTGGGGATGAGGGATGCCCGGTTTTCAGTTTCTTCTAACCTTGATACCCTTCCCGGACAAAAATGATTTAATCTCTTCAATGGTATAGGTGCCAAAATGAACCATGGAGGCAATAAGGGCAGCATCGGCCCGGCCTTGAGTGAGGACATCGGCAAGGTGCTCCGGGGTTCCGGCCCCTCCTGAGGCAATGACAGGGATGTTGACATTCTCTGAAATCATGCGGGTCAACTGCATTTCGTACCCATCCTTGGTGCCATCGGCATCAATGGAATTAAGACAGATCTCCCCGGCCCCCAGGGCCTGTCCCCGCTGGGCCCATTCCAGGGCATCCAACCCCATGAAGGTGCGCCCGCCATTGATGACGATCTCATACCCCGATGGAATCCCGGCTTTTTTCCCCACATGTTTTACATCCATGCCAAGAACCACACACTGGTTACCAAAGGCCCGGGCCCCCTGGGAGATAATATCAGGATTTTTCACTGCAGCTGAATTGACGCTGACCTTTTCTGCCCCGGCCAGAAGCACGGCCCGCATATCCTCCAGGGTTCTTATCCCCCCTCCCACGGAAAAAGGAATAAAGATGGTCTGGGCCACCTTTTTTACCACATCAATCATGATATCTCTCTTTTCATGGGATGCGGTGATGTCATAGAACACCAATTCATCGGCACCCGCCTCGTAATAGAATCGAGCCATCTCCACCGGATCACCGATTTCCACATTGTTTTTAAATTTAATGCCCTTGGTTGTTTTGCCCTCCCGCACATCCAGGCAGGGAATAATTCGTTTACTTAACATGGTGCCCACCCGCAAAAATTCTTTAAAATTAAAAGTCCGGGTTTACCACTTTTTTCCAGATGAAACTGGGTGGCAAACAGATTGTTTTTTCCCACGGCAGAGGCAAGGGTGATACCATACTCTGTGGTTCCAAACACGTCATTGGGGCTTTGGGGCACGGGGTAATAGGAGTGAACAAAATAGAATTCATCCGTTTTTTCCACCCCGTTAAAAAGGGGATGATCCTGGACCACATCAAGCCCGTTCCAACCCATGTGAGGCACCTTGAGATAGCCATCTCCCTGTTCCGTTGCCATGGTGTCAGAAAAGGCCTTTGCACTGCCCGGAATCAGTCCAAGACAGGTGGCATCATTTTCCTGACTGCTGTCCATGATGATCTGGCAACCCACGCATATACCCAACATGGGAGTTCCAGCGGAAAACACCTCTTTCAGGGCATCATCAAGCCCTCGTTCACGCATGGTTTCCATGGCAGAACCTGCCGCACCCACCCCCGGGAAAATCACCCGTTCTGCCCCGATGATCTGTGCCGGGTCATCGGTGATGACACAGTCATACGACAAAAACGATACGGCCCGGGCAACACTTGTTAAATTTCCTGCACCATAATCTACGATTGCAATCATATGCTATTTTTCGCCTTATCCCATAAAAGTTCAAGTTCCTGACGGGGGACATCTTTAAGCCTAAGTCCCCGGCAGCCAAGTTCATTTTCCATCTTCCGATATCGCTTTTCAAATTTATCCGTGGAGCGGGCCAGAGCTGTTTCCGGATGAATTTTTGCCAGCCGTGCCACATGGGTCAGGGTGAACATCACATCCCCGAATTCCGTGGCAATGTCGTCCGGATTTCCAACGGCCAGGGCTTCTTGAAATTCGGCCAGTTCCTCCTGGACTTTTTCCAGCACCTCATCCATACCAGACCAGTCAAACCCCGCCCGCACCGCCTTTTCAGACACCTTGGAGGCCCTGAGCAATGGCGGCATCCCAGAAGGGATGGCATCAAGCACAGAGGTGGCCGCCGCCTTGCCTACATTTTTCTTTTCTTCCCCTTTGATCTGTTCCCAGCGCTCCCACAACTGGGCTTCGTTTTCAAGGGGGGCGTGGGCATATACATGGGGATGACGACGAATCATCTTGGCCGCAATGGCCGCCATGCTGTCTGATATGTCAAAGCTGCCTTTTTCGTGATAGAGTTCAGCAATAAAAAGCAGCTGAAACAACACATCACCGGTCTCTTCACACACACCGGCATCATCGCCTTCTTCAATGGCCTCCAAAAGTTCATACACCTCTTCAATGAGGCATTTCCACATGCTTTCCGGCGTCTGTTTTTGATCCCAGGGACAGCCATCTTTCCCGCGAAGGGTCTTTATGATCTGTGTCAGCCCATCTATGCCTTTCTTTTGGCACCCATCTTCTGTTTTTCCCAAAGCATTTTCATCCTTTTTATTTTTTTCTGAAATTGAGTTTTAATATCATTGTCCACAAAAAGAGAGGCCCACTGGGAAATTTCACTTAAATATGGCGCAAAGCGGGAGGTAGCGATCCACTTCCCCTGGCCGGGCATAAAGGTGGTGGCAATGATGAAAATCACCACACACACCAAGCCCCCCTTTGCGGCGCCAAACATCATGCCACAAAACCGATCCACCCATCCCAGCAATGCAATCTTCAGAACATAACGCAGCAAGTTGGCCCCAAGTCCCACCCCCACCACAATCAGCATGAACGTGACAAAAAAGCCCAGAAATTCACGATAGGTTGCCACGTCAACCCAGGGAACTAACAGGTCTCCTGCCATGGTGTAATAAACAGAGGCACCGTAGAATCCAGCCACCACACCGACAATGGAGGCAATTTCCTTGACGAATCCACGAAAAGCCCCACGCACAAGGCCGAGAACAACAATGACCATCACAATAACATCAAAGGAATTCATGTGTTCACCATTTTATTTGGGCAGCCTTCATTTTGTTGCACATTTTGCAGTGTAAAAAACGGAAAACCGGCCGTTAGAGTTAGAGATCTCTTTATTTTTCATTGCAACTTAATTAGCAGGAGGGACTCTGCAAGGTCAAGATTTTTTATTGACCTTTTATCCAAGAGAGTGCACTCTATGGGCCATGAAACAGCTTACATTCGACAATATATCCTTGGCCCAGGAACTGTTTGGCCAGCACAACGACAATCTGGCCCGGGTGGCTGATGGTGCAGGGGTTAAAATTGATGCCAGGGGCAATACCCTGACCCTCCGGGGAGACGCCTTGCGTATTGCTGTGGCGGAAACCATATTGAACCAGCTCTATGAATTGCTTCAAAAAAAATTTTCCCTTCAACCGGCAGACATTGAGGCCAGCATCAAAGCCATCACCCAGGATCCCTCATGCCAGATCAAAGAGATGTTCCTTGATACCATTTTCACCACCGTGAAAAGAAAACCCATCACCCCCAGAAATCAGAACCAGCAGCAGTATTATAAGGCCGTGAGACACAATGATATCGTCTTTGCCATCGGGCCTGCCGGCACAGGCAAAACCTACCTTGCCGTTGCCATGGCCATCGCAGCCCTGTCCCGGGGAGAGGTCAACCGAATCATCCTGGCCAGACCCGCAGTGGAGGCTGGCGAAGCCCTGGGATTCCTTCCAGGGGATCTTGCCGAAAAGATCAATCCCTATCTGCGCCCCCTTTATGATGCCCTCTATGACATGCTCTCCTTTGAAAAGGCAAGGGAGATGATTGAGCAGGGCACCATTGAAATTGCCCCCCTGGCCTTCATGCGTGGCAGAACCCTTAACAATGCATTTATTATCCTGGACGAAGCACAGAACACCACCTCCCAGCAAATGAAAATGTTTTTAACCCGCATGGGATTCAGCTCCCAGGCTGTCATCACCGGTGATATCACCCAGATTGACCTTCCAGCGGGGAAACCCTCTGGACTTGTGGAGGCAAAGGCATTGCTCCACCAGATAGAAGGGCTGGAGTTCATTTTTTTCACCAAAGCGGATGTGGTTCGACACCAATTGGTGTCCAGAATAATAGACGCCTATGAAAAACAATAAGGTATTCCATGAAATCTGACAGCAGATTCCGCGCCGTATCGATTTTTATTGGTACCAGTCCCAGCATCCTCTGGGTATTGTTGATTGGTCTGACCCTGATTTCCACCCTGGTTCTCAGCCCTTATAAGAACGATGTCACCGCCACCTATCACCAGGGAGATGTGGCAGAACGGGACATCAAGGCCCCCAAAGATTTTTTCATCGAAGACCGGGAGGCCACCCTCCAGAACCAGCTGGCCACCGTGCGAACCATCCCCTTTGTCTATGACTATGATCCGGGCTTGTTCCAACGCATTGCCCAACGCATTGACCAGTCCTTTGCCATTCCCCGGGAATTGTTCAATCAAGAAGATCAGGAAGCCCCCCCCAGCCTTGCCATGGTCATGGCCAGCAGGGAAAAATTCGAAGAACATCTTGGCATCCCCATGAGCAAAGGGGCCTATACGATTCTTCACAAAAATAAATTCTCCCAGGACGTTCCCCAGCTCATCCAAACCATTCTCAAACAAATTCTGGACAATGGGGTGGTGGCCAACAAGGAGCTTCTCCTCAAAGAAGAAGACAAAGGGATTCTCTTAAAAACCATTGACTCTTCCCAGGAACGCCTGGTGACAACCCTCAAAATTTTTTATGGTCCAGACCAGGGCAAAGCCATGGTAAGAATCGTTGGGGATCCCCTGCTCAAGGGCATGAGTTACGGCATGAGTAATCTCATTGTCGATATGTGCCAACGTCTGCTGCTGCCCAATATCACCATGAACAGAAATGAAACGGAAAAGCGCATCAAAGAGGCAGAATCCAACGTCAAACCCGTCCTTTACCAGATTAAAAAAGGGGAGATGATCCTCCGGGAGGGAGAACGGGTGGATGAGCTGAGAATGGTGAAACTCAAGGCACTTGAGCAACAAACCCATGGAAAAAATATCGTCACTGCCCGCATCGGGTCTGGGCTTTTGATCTTTCTGTCCATCCTCACCATATATGTTACCTCACTCAGAGACCATAAAAACCTCCAGAAACACCACAACCGGAACATTATTTTCATAACCACTTTGCTGCTCATCTTTATGGTCATTGCCAAGCTTGGGATACCCATTGCCGGCAAAATGGATCTGGCCCTGCCCGTGACCATGGAAGGGACATCTCTTTTCATGCTCCTGCCCCTGGGGGCCGGTGCCATGACGGTGTGCATGTTTCTGGGGTTCCACGTGGCCCTGTACTTTTCCCTGCTGCTTTCCCTTTTGGTATCCATCATTATTTCAAGCCGCATGGATGTCTTTCTTTTTTTCTTTTTAAGCAGCATGACCGGGGCCTTCTGGGTCAAGGAGTGCAGGGAACGAAAAACCTTTATTTCCGCAGGCTTTAAACTGGCCCTTTTCAATGGGGTACTGGCCTTTTTCATGTATTTATACGCCGCTACCACCCCCCAGATTACCCCCATTTTAAAAGATGTCATCCTGGCTGCATGCGGTGGCTTCATTGCAGGGGTCATCACTGCAGGATTGACGCCGGTGATGGAAATGCTCTTCGGGTTTACCACAGAGATTAAGATGCTGGAACTGTCCAACCTGGACCAACCCCTCATGAGACGTCTGATGATGGAGGCCCCGGGAACCTACAACCACAGCATCATCGTGTCCAGTCTGGCCGAGGCCGCAGCCTCCGCCATTGGTGCCAGCATATTAAAGGCCAAAATATGCGCTTACTACCACGACATTGGCAAACTGGATAAACCCCTTTATTTCATTGAAAACCAGACCGATGGAAAAAATAGACATGACAAGCTCTCTCCATCCATGTCTGCCCTGGTACTCATCCAGCATGTAAAAAAAGGGGTGGCCTTTGCCAAGGAACACAAGCTTGGCAGCGACATTGTGAACACCATACGCCAGCACCACGGTACCAGCCTAATCCGTTATTTTTACAACAAAAGCGTTAAACTCCACGGCAAAGATGCCGTCAAAACCAGTGATTTCAGATACCCTGGACCTAAACCCCAGACCCGGGAAGCAGGCATTGTCATGCTGGCCGACGTGGTGGAAGCGGCCTTAAGAACCCTTGAACGCCCCACTTCAGCACGTATCCAGGGCAGGGTCCAGGATCTCATCAACGCCATCTTTGCCGACGGTCAGCTGGAAGAGTGCGAATTAACCCTGAAGGATCTTCATCAGATTGCCGGCAGTTTCAACAAAATTCTCACCGGGCTGTACCACCATCGCATTGAGTACACCGACAAACCCCAGGAAACAAAAAAAGAGACCCATGGAAAAAAAGAACATACAAATTCTGATTCAGGCAAATCAGACAAAAATATCAAAGGACAGCATAAGCCAAAAAGCCAACAAAATCTTAAGCGCCTTGGCATATGAGGATCACGAACTCTCCATTGTGATCACTGACAATGAAGGGATAAAAGAGATGAACCGGACCTACCGGAATATTGACCGTCCCACCAATGTTCTGGCCTTTCCCATGCTTGAATGGGGACCAGACGATGCGCCCCTTCCCGGGATAAAAAGCGATGCAAGCCAACCGCTCCCCCTTCTGGGAGACATTGTCATCTCCCTGGAAACAGCGGCCCAGGAGGCAAGCGCCGCAGCCATCACCCTGGATGAGCGAACCAGCCAACTCATGGTACACGGCATACTGCATCTGGTGGGCTACGACCACGAACAGGGGGAAGACGAGGCCCGGCACATGGAAAAAAAAAGTCTTGAACTGATTCGGTTGATTGAACCCAACCCAAATCTTGAAATATTTTAACTATTCAGATAGCACCCCAGAATTGGGAAACCCACGGCTTAGTATCTGTCTTAGCAGTGCCTCATATTCGCCCAGTCAGGACTTCGAAGCATACGGTTGTTATTCGAAAAGGCCTGAATGGGTGAAGATGGGGTGCTAATCAACAGATACGAAATATTTTAACCAGGAGGAAACATGGCAAAACTTGCGGTAAATGTGGATCACATTGCCACCCTGAGACAGGCAAGAGGAATCAACTACCCGGACCCAGTGGCCGCAGCCGTTGCTGCAGAAACAGCCGGGGCAGATGGCATTGTTGTCCATCTGCGTGAGGATCGACGGCACATCCAGGAGCGGGATGTAAGAATATTAAGGCAGGTCGTCCAGAGCAAATTGATCCTGGAAATGGCTGCCACCACGGAGATGATAGGACTTGCCCTTGAGATCAAACCCGACACCGTTACCCTGGTACCGGAGAAAAGAGAAGAACTGACCACCGAAGGAGGGTTGGATCTTCTCACCCACCACAGCGCCATTAGGCAAAGCATCTCCACCTTGAAAAATGCTGGCATGGCCGTGTGTATTTTCATTGATCCAGATCTTGAACAGATCAAGATGGCCCACAAAATGGATGCCGACATGATAGAAATACACACCGGTGCCTTTTGTGATGCCAAAACAGATCAAGAAAGAACATCTGAATTTTCAAGGATTGTGGATGCCGCTGCCATGGGCCATAAATTAAAGCTGGAGGTCAATGCCGGTCACGGATTGTGCTACAATACCATCAAGGCGTTCAAAGGATTTGATATCATAGATGAATTCAGCATTGGCCACAGCATTGTTGCCCGGGCCACCCTCACAGGAATGGAAACCGCTGTACGGGATATGCTGGGCCTTGTCAAAAGCCTGTAATCCCGAGATTACAGGCAAAATTGGCTCTGTCATGGCTTAAGAAGCGGTCTTAAATAACGAGTCCATTTCAGATCAAGTCATTGTTGAAGGATAGTGTTTCCCAATTTTTGAATGGGTATGAACTCAGTCCTTAACATAAACAGCGCCAGAAAGACTTTCAACGGTGAGAAAAATGGGATAAAGGAAAATTTTACACCCCGGTGGGAGTTAAATTTTCAGAAATTTTTCCTTGTGTATCTTCTCAATTCGCCTTATAAGAAACCATGCACTTTTATGGATATAGGGTCATCTGTTGTGTTACGCCAAATGAGAAGTGCCGACATCAGGCCATTGCCGAAAGAAAATATACCGGGATACACAAACTTGTATTCGTATTATAGTCTGACTTTTTGTGCCCCAACTGGTTCTATGTGCGGAAAAGCCCAACGCAAAAGGCGAATACAATACAAGCAGATATCTATATTTTTAACAAAAATGGCCCTAACCAGCCCAAAAGGCTGAACAGATATACGAATTCATTATGGATGGTTAATGGATTGATTAATCATCGAGTAGCACCATAAATTAATATATATCTACAATTTAAATGAGGAGAATTTATGTCAACGCTTGTCTTTGGTCACAAAAACCCCGATACAGACTCTGTGTGTGCAGCAATTACACTGGCAAATCTTAAAAAAGCACTGGGTGAAGATACCGCACCTGCCATGCAGGGTCAGCTGACTCCTGAAAGTAAATTTGTACTTGAAAAATTTGGCGTTGCCGCTCCTGAAGTGGTTACCTCATATGCAGGTAAAGATGTTTATCTGGTGGATCACTCTGATCTGGCCCAGAGCCCTGACGACCTGAAAGATGCCAACATTCTGGGTATTGTAGATCATCATAAACTGGGTGATGTAACAACGGGGCAGCCCCTGGAATGCTGGATCTGGCCTGTGGGTTGTACCTGCACCGTGATCAAAGCCATGTACAACTTCTTTAATGTTGAAATCACCAAAGAGATGGCTGGCCTCATGCTTTGCGCCATTATCAGTGATACCGTTATCTTCAAATCCGCCACCTGCACAGACCAGGACAAAGCGGCCTGTGAAGATCTTGCAAAGATTGCTGGCGTGGATGATTCCCTGGAACTTGGTATGGATATGTTCAAGGTTAAATCCGCCGTTGACGGTACCCCTGCAAGAGAACTGGTTCTCCGGGACTACAAAGACTTTAACATGAATGGCAAAAAAGTGGGTATCGGCCAGTTGGAAGTGGTTGATCTTTCCATTCTGGACGGTGTAAAAGCAGATCTTGCTGCTGACATTGCCGCCCTTAAGGCTGAAGGCGGACATCACTCCATCTTTCTCCTGCTCACAGACATCATGAAAGAAGGTTCAGAAGTTCTCATCGTGTCTGATGATGAGTCTGTCATTGACAAAGCCTTTGGTGTTAAACCCGAAGCTGGTAAAGTATGGCTTGACGGCGTCATGAGCCGTAAAAAACAAGTGGTTCCCAACCTTGAAAAAGCTTTTGCCTAAGACATAGAAACACCGAAAAAGTGGTGATGGGCAGTCCATGACCATCTCATAGATAAAACAAAAAGGCACCTGGGATTTCTTCCCAGGTGCCTTTTTGCATTTTAATACAATATTTTTTTTGCCGACAAGGGACAAAAGCCCCTATAATAGATAATTATTCTCGTATATCAGGCGGCAGACTCTCCGGCCTTTTCCGTCTCATCATCCAAGGTTTCTGCCTGGGTTCTTTCATAGCACAAAAGACCGCATTTCAGACAACGTTCGGCCTCGGCCTTTGCCGTTTCAGGGGTATATCCCGCAGCCAACTCCGTCTTCACAGCCCGGGTGGCCGCATCATTCACCGGCATAACATTTCGTGGTATAATCTGAACCCCCTCCACCTTGGTGATACCCTGGAGGATGGATCGTTTGGTCACCGGTTTATAAGGTCCAGACAGGACTGGAATACCGTACATCACGCTATGAATCGTAGCAGCGGCCCTACGTCCGCCATTAATGGCCACCACCGCAGCGCTATAACCGCTGAGTTCATCGGCAGGGGAAAGTATCCCCAGTTCATTGTTATTGGCAGGTTCCTTAAAGATCTCCACCCCTTTCCATTTCACAGGAAGAGCGGCATGGCTGGAGGCCTCTTCTTCCGGGGTATCCCCACCCCCCTCTTTTGGTTCTGCCACCGCTTCTTCAATGCGTGAAAACACCAGCTCCGGAAATCTTCCCGCTGACAGGATTAATGAATCCGCGTCCACAAGGGTTTTCCCCCCCGTGGGAATATCGGTTAATTCAACGGCCTGGAGCATTTCATCCTGGCCCAGAACCCGGGTGACACCGGCAGCATAGACAATGGTGGCACCATCTGCTTCCATGGCGACCAGGGCCGGCGCATCAAAGGCAGAAGATGCCGCATCCGTTCTCACCACCACGGTGATGGACTTAGCACCCTGCTCGCGACACACCTTCACTGCTTTGGGAGCCATGCTACCGCCCCCCACAATCACCACGTTTCCTTCACAGGGAATACGCTCATCTTTCTGCACATCACTGCGCAGAAGATCAATCATCAGGTATCCACCGGGAAATACATTGGACACCGTGGCAATTTCTCCCCGGGCCAATCGGCTGTCCCAACCACCTGTGGAAGAAAAAACCGTCTCATAGCCGTCCTTTAAGAGCGAGGCAATGGTGACATCCTGACCGGCTTTTTTACCAGTTTTTACTTTAACGCCCATCTCCAGGATACCGTCGATATCCCAGTCCAGTACGTGCTGGGGCAGACGTTCATCTGAGATGGCAATTCTCAAGAGCCCCCCCAAGGTGGATGTCGCCTCAAAAATAGTGGGGATATGCCCCAGTCTGGCCGTAAAAAAAGCAGCGGAAAGTCCTTCCACACCGCCACCCAGAATAGCCACCTTTCGCCCGGTTTCAGGGGCTTTATAGGGAAGCACCCGCTCACCCATATCCATCTCAAGATCACACACAAATCGTTTCAAATTATTGATACCAACGGACTCATCCACCAGTTGGCGACGACATTCCGACTCACAGGGGGCCGGGCAAATGCGACCGATCACCGTGGGAAAGGGATTGCGCTCCTTGATCACCTGAACCGCCCCGGCATTGTCTCCTTCACGGATACGGGCCAGATATTCCCGGATATCAATACCCGTAGGACATGCCCGCTGACAGGGGGTAACACATTTATCTTCGGTATATTCACGCATGATTCTGCGAGAGGCCGATGTCAGACGAATAATATGCTTGGGGCACACCTTTTCGCAGGTACCGCATGCCGTGCATTTTTCCTCATCCACCACCGGAATACCGTCTTCGCCCATGGACAGGGCATCAAAGGGGCAAGCCCTCACGCAGGTACCAAGCCCCAGACAACCGATATTACACTCTTTCATGCCACCGAACACCATGGCCGCAGCCCTGCAATCGTCAATACCATCGTAAAGATATTTAACATCAGCGTCCTTTGTACCATAATAGCATCCCGACTTTGCCACTTCAGGTTCTTTTTCGCCAATAACCACTCCCATGAGCCCGGCAATGGCAATGGCCACATCTGGGCCTGCGGCCACGCAGGAGTCTGGTGAAGACTTACCGCAGGCGATAGCCTCGGCATTGGGCGTACAGCCAGGATACCCGCACCCGCCACAGTTGGCACCGGGAAGAACATCGTCAATGGCGGCCACCAGTGGATCCACATAAACGTAAAATATTTTGGATGCAAAGGCCAGTACACCACCGATCAGGAGTCCGAGACCACCCATCAAAAAAACCGATTCAAGCATAAATACCCCCATTGTATATTTGGTCTATAATTATTTGAGATATAGTCTTATAACCACTTGCCCGGGGAAAAGTCAAGATGTGCTGAAAAAATAGGGATGGGGCACATTGACAGAAGCCCTTTTATCATGTACTTAAGTTTTATAATATGAATTGATATAGTGCTGGGCAATTGAAAAGATACCATTTTTGAGTCATAAGATTCTGATTTTAAAAGACTTAAAGCCCCATATGAGTATCAAGCCATGTGACCGGAACTATAACTCGTCATCCATAAGTTCTTAACTTAATTTACTTTTAGATAACTTACTGAAATAATCAAATCAGGCTTTCAAGAAAATGATTTGACCACTAATAATGATTTCAAGGAGTTATGATGGCTTATGACTGATGCGTTGACAAGTAAATTATTTTTATGAGTATCATGGGACAGGCTTGAGGCATGGCGTTGTCGTTTATTGCGCCATGGCCTTATACAAAAGCATGGAGCCTGATGAAAAAGTCAGCATCCACTAACACAAGCCAGACACCGATGGCCCAATAACACCCCTTCAGGGCAATAAAATTGGAAGCAACCCCGCATTCTGGCTTAATTTACTATTTAAGAGGAAAACCCATGGGTAAAGAAGATATTCTCTACATTGATGACAACCCGTTTACCTTTGAGCCCGGTGAAACCATACTTGAAGTCGCACATCGGAATAATATTTTCATTCCCACCCTGTGCTATCTGAAAGGGACAACACCCACAGGCGCATGCCGTATCTGTGTAGTGGAAGTGGAAGGAGCAAGGGATCTTGTGGCCTCCTGCACCGCACCGGCAACCCCTGGCATGGTGATTCATTCAGAATCCGCAGAGGTGATAAATGCCCGGAAAAACATCATACAGCTAATGCTTTCGTCGGGGAATCACAACTGCGCCATCCGAGATTTTGAGCCCGATGACTGGACCGCCTTCCAATTAAAAACCCTGGAAGCAGACCAGTACAATGAACTGTGTCCGGTGTGGGGAGACTGCAAACTCCAGGATCTGGCCTATCGATACCAGGTCACCACCCGCCACATGCCATTGTCTGAACCCAAATATCCCATTGAAAGGGAAAATCCCTTTATTCAGAGGGATTTTTCCCGCTGTATTCTCTGTGGGCGATGTGTCCAGGCATGTAGAGACATTCAGGTGAACAACGCCATTGATTTTGGTTACCGGGGAGCGGACACCAAAATTATTGCCGGAACCGATGTGGCCCTGAAAGATTCTGACTGTGTCTTTTGTGGTGAATGTGTGGAAGTCTGCCCGGTGGGAGCTTTAATCCCCAAAGAGAGCTTGAAAGCAAAAACACGTTTTGAAAATATTAAAAAAGTACGCACCACCTGCTCTTTCTGCGGTGTGGGCTGTCAGATGGAACTCTCTGTCCAGGACAATAAGATTGTGGGAATCAACAGTGCCGGCAGAGACGTTGTCCCCAATAACGGCAGTCTTTGTGTCAAAGGCCGATATGGATACGACTTTGTAGGATCTCCCAAGCGTCTGACCACCCCCCTGATCAAAAAAGAGGGCAAGCTCACCGAAAGCACCTGGGATGAGGCCCTGGATTTTGTGGCCACCCGGTTGAATGAAATCAAAGACCGTTCCGGATCAGACAGCATGGGCCTGCTCACCTCAGCCCGGGTGACCAACGAAGAGAACTATATAGCACAAAAATTTGCCAGGGCCGTGCTCAAAACAAACAATGTCGACCATTGCGCCAGACTGTGACATTCCTCCACCGTAGCCGGTCTGGCTGCAGCATTTGGAAGTGGCGCAATGACAAACACCATCGCTGATGTTGAAACGTCTGATGTCATCCTGGTAGTAGGGTCCAACACCACCGAAAACCATCCGGTACTGTCCTCTTTTGTCAAACGGGCGGCCCTGCACGGTAAAACCCTTATTGTGGTGGACCCCAGACGAATAAAACTCACCCAGCATGCCGACACATGGATGCGTCCCCAGCTGGGAACGGACATTGCCTGGATCAATGGACTGATGCATGTCATCATTGATGAAAATCTCCAGGACAAAAAATTCATTGAGGAGAGAACAGAAGGATTTGAAAACCTGGCAGAAACCGTTAAGAAATACACCCCGGAATATGTGGAAGCCATCACCGGCATTGCCGCCGATGACATTGTGGCCACGGCCAGGAAATTCGCCCGGGCCCGGGTTGCCAGCATCCTCTACTGCATGGGGATCACCCAGCATACCTGTGGTACTGACAATGTAAAATCCCTGGCCAACCTCTCCATGATCTGTGGTCACCTGGGAAAACCCGGAGGCGGCGTCAACCCCTTAAGGGGCCAGAACAATGTCCAGGGTGCCTGTGATATGGGAGGGCTCCCCAATGTATTCACCGCCTATCAAAGCGTGGCAGATCCCAACACCGCCAAAAAATATGAGGCTGCCTGGAATGTCACAGGGCTTTCCACCACACCCGGCCTGCCCGTCACAGAAATGATAGAAAAAGCAGTGCTGGGGGAATTGAAATCCCTGTACATCATCGGTGAAAATCCCATGGTGTCTGATCCAGATCTCAACCATGCGGAAAAAGCATTTGCTAACCTGGAATTCCTGGTGGTACAGGATATTTTCCTCACTGAAACAGCCCAGATGGCAGATGTGGTTTTTCCCGCCTTCTGCTTTGCGGAAAAAGACGGCACCTTCTCCAACACCGAGCGACGGGTTCAACGGGTGAGAAAGGCCGTGGAAGGGCCTGGATTTACCTGGGATGACTGGAAAATACTTTGTGAGCTTGCCACCCGCATGGGAACGCCCATGCACTATGAAAGTGCCGAGGAAATTTTCGAAGAGATCCGAAGGGTCACCCCCTCTTACAGCGGCATCACCTGGGACCGCATCAATCAGACAGGGATTCACTGGCCCTGTCCCACGGAGGAACACCCGGGAACCCCCATACTTCATACGGCCCAGTTCACCCGGGGCAAGGGACTCTTCCACGCCATTGAGCACCAGCCCCCGGCAGAACTGCCCGATGAGGCCTATCCATTCATGCTCACCACCGGACGGGTAATTTACCATTATCACACCGGCACCATGACCATGAAATCCGATGGACTCAACCAACTGTCACCGGAATGCTTTGTGGAAATTTCCCCCAATGATGCGGCCGGACTGAATATGGTGGATGGAGAGATGGTGAATGTGTTCTCACGCCGGGGCAAAATAAAGGCCCGGCTCAATGTCTCTGTAAAGGCCGTGGATGGCACCATTTTTATTCCATTCCACTTTGCCAAGGCCGCAGCCAACCGGCTCACCAATGCCAGCCTTGATCCCATTGCCAAGATACCCGAATTCAAGGTGTGTGCCATTACCATCAAAAAGGCTGCCTGATAGGATAGATAAGCCGCCGGAAGGGGTAATGAATGAGGATGTCATTACCCTGAAAAATACCTCTGACGCCTTGTCTTAAAAGGGTTTTAACGGGTTGAACTTTACCCAAAAAACTGCAAAACAAAAAAGCGTTGAGAACAGCCACAGGCTGGACATCAACGCTTTTTTTATTTTCCTAATTTCTCCCTCCCCAGCATCAAAATGCCCAAGGATGGGATCATCAACAAAAATCAGCCCATGGGTGTTGCTAAAAGCTGCCCACCTTGTTATCCTCCCACAAGCCATGGGCGTAGAGGCGATCCTTCATATCATCTGCCAGGGGGGCCATAAAATTCATGCGCTGCCCAGACCAGGGATGACAAAATCCAAGTTTCCATGCATGGAGCATCTGCCGGGACACCCCCCTTTCAATGGGAAGCATGCTTTTTTCTGCCTTTTTTCTCCAGCGACGCCCATAACAGGTATCCCCTATCAGGGGATATCCCAATGCCTTGAAATGCACCCGAATCTGATGGGTTCTTCCGGTTTTCAGAACCACTTCAACCAAAGTTGCCCCCGTGCATTGGGCCCGTTTATGCCACAGGGTAATGGCAGATCTCCCATGGGAAAGATCCACGGTCATACGTTTTCGTTTCACCGGATGACGACCAATGGGCAGGGTGACCGTTCCCGAAGTCTCATGGATTTCACCGGATACCAGGGCAAGATATTGTTTTTCCACCCGTCGATATTTAAATGCTTTTTTTAAAAAATCATGGCTCCTGGAAGTTTTTGCCACCACCATGATCCCACTGGTATCTTTGTCCAGGCGATGTACAATGCCGGGACGAAGCGCATCTTCCCCCACCCCCTCAATCCCGGGACAATGGTCAAGCAACCCGTTCACAAGGGTATCTGCCCAACTGCCCGGAGCTGGATGAACCACCATGTCCGCAGGCTTATTGATAACCAGGATATAGCGGTCTTCATGGATAATATCCAGGGACATGGGTTTTGGTGAAACAAAAGGCAAAGAGGGGATGGAGAGTCTGCCTGCGATCTCATCCCCGGGTTTCACCCGGTACCCCGGTTTTTTTTTGAGGCCATTGACTCGAACATCACCTGAACGGATCATGGCAGCCACACTGCCCCGGGAAACCTTATCAGCCATCTGGGCCACCAGTGTATCAAGTCGCTGCCCGATCTCCTCTGCCTCAATGCTTATTTCACTTTTGATTTCAATAATGCTATCCATATTGTTCATATCCACCCACAAAATGACCGATTTTAGGCCCTTAAAGACAAGCCCTTACCCATATTATTTCCCAACAAAAAACCGAAAGGCACCTGCAATGGCATCTTCCGGTTTAGATGGAGTACGATATTTATTCTGCTTTCGGAATTGGCTGATTGGAATTGGCATGGACCCAGGATGATGTACTGTGCTTCAACAACATAAGAGCACAATTATTAAGAAACTTACCACCTCTCCAGAATAACCGACAATTAAGGCCGAAAGTCAAGCGTTAATAAGAGAAAACCGTCTAATCAAATAATTTTTCAATTTCCTTCATCATTAATTTTTCATCCATATCTTTTGCTGTGGATAACTCCTGCACAAGCAGGCTCTGGGCAGTATCCAGAAGTTTACGCTCTCCAAAGGATAGATCTTTTTCAAGCTTAAGTTGAAATAAATCCCTGAAAACTTCTGCAACATCATAGATTGACCCGGTTTTAATTTTATCCATGTACTCGCGGTACCTGCGATTCCAGGTCTGGTTATCAGCAGAAGCTGCTTTCCTCTGCATCACCTCATAAACCTGGGGAATCTCATTTTTCGGAATTACCTGCCGGAGACCGACAGATTCAACATTGCAAGTTGGAATCATGATGACCATGCCATTCTCTATGATTTTCATCATATAAAAGTTCATGCTTTCACCGTTAATTTCCTTACTTTCAATGGCCTCGATACACCCCACACCATGGGCTGGGTATACAGCAAGATCTCCTTTAAAAAACTCTCTTTTTTCAGGTGCAAGCACGTCTGCCATTGTGGATTCTCCCCCCTATTCTTAAGTGAGGACCGTGGATATACCGCCTTTGACCCATTGCCACAACATCAAAAACAATATTTTAAACCCCCCACCATTTTGGAGGGATAAAATCTTCGATATTCCTGTTCAAAAACAAATCAGGGTATATTTCCAGGGTCCTTTTGCGTCTATTTTCTTTCGAATATTACCAACAACATTTGGCCCATCGTCTAATAATATACCACAAATTCGCACCCGCGGCAAACACTAAAAAATCAGACGGTGGTTACCCCCTGTTAATGAGGTTCATGGCCGAGGAGACCCCTTTTTCGATGAGGGTCACACAGGCATCTGCCCCTGCTGCCACCACATCGTCAAGTTGTTTTATTTCGTCCGGGCTAAATTTCCCCAACACATGACCCACTGCTCCGGATTCCTGCCGGGGCCTGCCAACCCCCACCCGAACGCGATTAAAGGCCTTGTTGCCCCCAAAGGCGTCAATGATGGAACGAATCCCATTGTGACCCCCATGTCCCCGGTTATGGGCCACACGAATGCGTCCAAAGGGAAGATCAAGGTCATCATGGACAACAATAATATCAGAAAGCTGGATTTTAAAATAGGAGGAGAGTTTCTGGATGGGAAAACCGCTTCGGTTCATATAGGACTGGGGCTTGAGCAAAATAATTTGCCGTTGATGGAAAACACCCTTTGCACACTGGGCTTCAAAACGGATATTTTTAAAACCCAAGTTGGCCTGGGAGGCAAGGGCCTCAAGGATGAGAAAACCAATATTATGACGGGTTCGGACATATTCCCTGCCGGGATTGCCCAAACCCGCCACCATAACACCACTATTTTGAGACATGGATAAACCCTGTTCTTAAATGGGTTTACTCACTCGCCGGAGATTCTTCGGCAGCATCAACATCAATGTCCAGATCGCCATCATCTTCGGTCTCTTCCTGCTGAGATGCAGTGGGCGGCACCACGGTGAGAATCGTAAAATTCACATCATGGGGAATTTCTACATCCGCACCCAGAGCAATGGATTCCACATGAACGGAATCCCCAATATCGAGATCGGAAATGTCAATGACAATACTTTCCGGGGCATCTGCAGGTCGACAGATAACATCCAACTCACGCCGGATTACCTGAACCATACCGCCCTCTTTTTCACCCTTACTTTCTCCAGTGGTTTCCACGGGGATACTAACGGTGATCGTGTTCTCGAGGTTGATCTCCTGAAAGTCCGCATGAAGATAATTCATGCGAAAGGTATCCATCTGAAATTCCTTGAGCATTACTGTACGTGAAGCCTTAGCGTCACCTTCAACAACAAGCTTCATAAAGATACCGGTTGTCCCGTTTTTTCTGATAATTTCGGAAAAATCATAGGTGGGAACGGAAACCGGCACAGCTTCCATTTCGGGTCCATAAATCACCGCCGGCAGCAGTTCATTTTTTCTAAGGGCCCGGGCAGCACTCTTTCCGCTGCCAGATCTTATTGATCCTGTTAAATCTATTAGTTCCAAAAGGTTGTTCCTCCGTATCTGTGCCGTTGCACAGATCTGTCATTTTATTTTCTATACAAAAAGAGAATTTACAGAATCTCCCCTGTAACTTCGAAGAATGGCTTCACTGACAAGTTTTGAAATGGAAACCTGGATGATCTTTTCACAGTTTGAAGCTGCCTCGGATAACGGAATGGTGTCGGTGACCATAAGGCTTTCCAGAGAAGAATTAGTTATCCGATCCACAGCAGGTCCAGACAAAACCGCATGGGTGCAGCAGGCATGAACCGCCTTTGCACCTTTATTTGCAATAACGCCTGCAGCCTCTGTAAGGGTACCAGCAGTATCCACCATATCATCCAGGATAAGGGCCGTTTTACCTTTTACATCTCCAATAATAGCCATGGCTTTGGCCTGATTGGGGGCGCTTCGTCGTTTATCAACAATGGCAAGGCCAGCATGGAGTCTTTTGGCAAAGGCCCGGGCCCGTTCCACACCTCCGGCATCGGGCGAGACCACGACAAGATCACTGGGAAAATTGGATTTGATATGATCCAGAATAACAGGTGCCGCATAGAGATTATCCACGGGGATATTAAAAAACCCCTGAATTTGCCCCGCATGAAGATCCAGGGTAATGACTCTGTGAGCCCCGGTCTGGGTCAGAATATCAGCAACCAGCTTTGCACTGATGGGAACCCTGGGAGCCACCTTTTTATCCTGCCGGGAATACCCGAAATAAGGAATGACCGCCGTGATATAGCTGGCAGAGGACCGCTTCAGTGCATCAATCATAAGCAACAACTCAAAAAGATTGTCATTTACCGGAGCGCAGGTGGATTGTATAACAAACACCTCCTGACGCCTGACGTTCTCCTGAATTTCCACCTGAATTTCACCGTCACTGAACCGATTAATCTTTGCCCTGCCAAGGTGCAGAGAAAGATAATCAGAAATGCTTTGGGCAAGGACTTTATTGGAATTTCCCGAGAAAACCGACATACCATTCATATGAATTCTCTTCTTCGCAAATCTTAAATTTTTAAAAAGTGGCTGGGGCGGGAGGGTTCGAACCTCCGAATGCAGGAATCAAAATCCTGTGTCTTACCACTTGACGACGCCCCATGAATGCGTCATATGAGGGAAGTTAGAAAAATGCGTTTATGCGCATCACCATGCCATCTCCGGGACAGCATGTCAAAAGCGCACTCCGCCTGTCCATCTTCCCAAAACAGCACAAAAAAAGAGGCCCCACTCCCTGTCATCCTTACCTTTTGGGTCAGCAGATTGGCCATCTCCATTTTAAATGCCTGGATCTCCGGGTATAACTCACACGCAGACACTTCAAGGTCATTGTGTAAATCCATGCTGATATCCAGCTCCCGCTTCTCCTCACACGCAATAATCAGAGCATTATTATTAGATTTATGCTCCGTTGTCAATGCTAATTTGATATTTCTATAGACCTTGACTGTTGATGCCGATATCCCGGGGCTGGCCAATAATATTTTGCAGGGAGGTTTCAAAGAACAAGGGGTCAATTTTTCCCCCACCCCCCGGGCCAGGGCTGCCCCCCCCAGAATAAAGAAAGGGACATCAGCT
>JASFYZ010000063.1:0-5417 GCA_045046665.1 Desulfobacterium sp. | reverse complement strand
GAGACCAACGTTGTTGTCAAGGATGTCCTGGGATTTCTGGAACGGGAAGCCCTGTACCGAGAGATAGATATCCGGCTGAAACTGTTTGAGGGACTTAACACCATTGACTCAGACAAGGGGCAGATTCAACAGGTGCTGTTGAATCTTTTGACCAATGCCTTTGCCGCCGTGGACGACGGCGGGGTTATCCGCATTGAGACGGAAAATTTCAGGGTGAACGGGGTCAGAATTACGGTGAGTGATAATGGAAGTGGGATTCCCCATGATATTATTCAACAAATTTTTGATCCGTTTTTTTCCACTAAAAAAGAAAAGGGTACCGGCCTTGGCCTTTCCATTTCCTATGGCATTATTGACAAGCTGGGTGGCACTATAAATGTTTCCAGTAAAGCGGGGCAGGGCAGTGATTTTGTCATTACCCTTCCCAAAACGCCCGAACATTCACCGGAGGATGAGCATGAGCAAGACTAAAATTAAAATATTGTTGATTGATGATGAAGAAGAGTTTGCAAACACCTTGGCAGAGCGTCTGGAGCTCAGGGGATATGAAACCCGAACGGCTGCGTGTGGTGAAGATGGGCTGAACCTTCTGGCCGGAGAAACATTTGATATTGCCGTTCTGGACCTGATGATGCCCGGCATGAACGGGCTTGACACCCTCCGCCTCATTAAATCAAATACACCGGATATGCCAGTGGTGCTGCTCACGGGCCATGGCTCCACCAGGGAAGGCATGGAAGGCATGCGTCTGGGTGCCTTTGATTATCTTATGAAACCCCTTGATATCAAAGATTTAACCCTGAAAATTCTCAGCGCAGTGGGCGCATCGGATGGAAAAGAAAATGAGTGAACAAGATTTTTTAAAAACCCAGCTGTTCGGTAAGTTGACGGCCTCTGCCACCCATGAGTTCCAGAATGTTCTGGCCATCATAAAGGAGAGTGCCGGACTCATGGAAGATGTGCTCACCCTGACCCCCATGGAAAATGCCGAGCTTCTGGAACAGCGACTGGGCATCCCCCTTTCCACCATCAAAAAACAGGTGACAAGGGGGGTGGATCTGGTCTCCTGTTTAAATGGATTTGCCCACTCCACGGACCATGCCCGACATAAGGTGGATGTGCAGGTGCTGGTCAAACGCCTGGTTTCATTGAGTCGACGTCTGGCAGCAAATACTGGCGTGGAGTTGGCGTTTAAAGAAGAGCAGCCTGTCCTGTACCTGGACACCGATGCGGTTCAGTTCCAGGTGTGTCTTTACTATGCCCTGGAAGCTCTTTTTCTGGCACTCCCGGCTCGATCCCTCATTACCCTTACCCTTATTAGAGGCACCTCCTCACTGTCCGCTGTGATATTGTCTGCAAGCCATCTGGATCAGCCCATTCCCGGCGATTTGTCCCAGCTCATTTGTCAGGGAGATTCCTGGGAGGTTCTCCAGAAAGCCGGGCAGGCCATCCAGGTTCGCCCCGAAGCCAATGACACCGGGGTAACATTGTTTATGGATTATTTAAAATAAGGCTTCTGTCAACGACGTTTGACTCTTTTATTGCTTTATCCGGCCATGCCTTGAGAACAATCCCTGCACCAATTCTTCCTTTTTTATGCCCCGGTTTTTAATAACCTTCGCCCCCCTACCATTTCTGAGCAATTCCCAATCTCCATTTAAGGGAGTCAGAAGTTTTCAATTTACCACTTATATTTTTTAGACTTAGATATATCGGCTTTTCAGCTGAATTTGCAGGTAAATTGATTTGTTCTGACTCCCTAAGAATCTCAACATTGAGTATTCGGTGTTGTGTTTCCTTATGTTTCATAAGGTTTTAAAGCCTTGATATCAGATTGTTCTATTATGTTTCAATTGGTTCCTGAATAATAACGCTGAAAGTATCAAGTATTTGATTTTACCATATAAACATGTGGTGGCATGGGTTTTGCTATGAATATAAATAAGAAAACAAAGTAAATTGAAATATTGGGAACACATATTTCCCCATGGCACCTTGGACCGCCATGGCAAAGAAAAAAATAATATCTGTTCCAACCAGGTACCTGGTACCTGGTACCTGGTGAGCATTACTGCTGGATGATAAAGATTTGTTTTTAATAAAAAAATTATAAGGAGGATATCATGGCGATTATCTCAATAACGGGTGCATTGTTTACCCATTCCGATCAGACCGTTGCAGCGCTTTCATCCACACTGGGGTACAAGGTGCTCACAGATGAAAACATTATGGAAGAGACGGCCCAAAACCAGGGGTTTAATTTGGAAAATATTCAAAAGGTGCTGGATTCCAAGCAGATTCCCTTTAATGATTTTACCCATGAAAAAGAAAAAATCATTGCCAGCCTGAAAAAAACCATCTCCGGCCATATCCTGCAAGGAGATGTTATTTTCCATGGAATTTTGGGGCATCTCATTCCCAGATGGGCGACCCATGCGCTTCAGGTCCTTATTGTTACTGCCAAAGAAGCCCGCATACTCAATGGCATCTCCCTTTTGAATCAATCTGAAAAAGAGGTCACCCAGGCGGTTAACCTGGCAGACAAACAGGCTATTCTCTGGGTCAACGGGATCACTGGGAAGAAGGCCTGGGACGAGTCCCTGTATGACATTGTCGCCCCTTCTGATAAACTTTCTGTATCTGATACTGTTGCCTTGATCTCAGAGCACCATGTCGCCCTGGCATCTATATCTGAGGGTTTTTTAAAAAAAGAGGCCCGGGATTTTGTCCTGGCAGCTGAAGTGGAAGTGGCCCTTGCCACCACCGGTGGCGGACTCATGGTGTATGCCAATAATGGTGAAGTGATTGTGACCATTGACAAGAATGTGCTGCTGCTTTCCAAATTCAAACAAAAGATCATCAGCATCGCCAAAAAAGTGAGTGGTGTAGCATCCGTTGAAACAAAGATCGGTAAGGATTATTATAAATCAGACGGCACCTATAATTTTGAATTTGAAACCCCGCTCCATGTGCTGCTGGTGGACGATGAAAAAGAATTTGTGCAAACCCTTTCCCAGCGGCTCCAGATTCGTCAGATCAACAGCGATGTGGTTTACAGCGGCGAAGACGCCCTGGAAACCGTGAATCGCGATGGGGCTGAGGTCATGGTGCTTGATCTTAAAATGCCCGGCATCGACGGATTCCAGGTACTCCGGGAGATCAAGAAAACCAAACCCGAGATTGAGGTGATCATTCTCACCGGGCACGGTACAGAAAAGGATAAAGAGACCTGCATGGATCTTGGTGCCTTTGCCTATCTCCAGAAACCGGCTGACATTGATCTGCTGGCCGAGACCATGAAGCTGGCCTATGAAAAAATAAATCGTAATAAACCACTGGCCAGTATCGATGCCGGTGGAGATAAGAGCCGTAAATAATAACCATAAATTCAATGGAGAAAAAAATGAAAATTAAAGTATTGATTGTGGATGATGAGGTTGATTTTGCCAACACCCTGGCCCAGCGGCTGGAGCTGAGAGAGTTTTCTGTGACACCGGTGTTTTCCGGGAAGGCAGCCCTTGAAATTGTTGAGGAGATTGATTTTGATGTGGTGGTGCTGGATGTGCAGATGCCGGAGATTGACGGTCTTGAGATCCTTGAGAAGATTCGCAAATGCCTTCCCCTTACCGAGGTGATCATGCTCACCGGTCAGGCCACGGTGGACAACGCCATTAAGGGTATGAAGCTGGGTGCCTTTGACTTTCTGTTGAAACCTGCGGACACCGATTTGCTGGAAGAGAAGATTAAAGAGGCCCACAGTATCAAAATGAGACACGAGGACCGCATTCGAAAGGCAGAAATTGATAATATCATTAAACAGCGGGGCTGGTGAAGATCATGACAACACAAACCGTGGTCCACAATGACTCAAATATAGATTGGAAACGATGGCTCTTTCTCATCCTGGGGCTGGTCCTGTTCTTTGGTGTTAATTTCAGTCCGGCCTGGCCCGATGCCGTTGACCCCACAGGCAAACACTTCCTTCTTTCCTCCCAGGCCAAGGGTGCCCTTGGGGTTTTCCTTCTGGCGGGCATCTGGTGGGTGTTCGAAGTAGTACCCATTGGCATCACCAGTCTCACCATCGGTGTTTTACAGGTGCTCTTCATGATACGTCCGGCAAATAAGGCGTTCAAGGATTTCATGGACCCGTCGGTGCTCTTTATCCTTGCCTCCCTGGTCATTGGCATGGTGTTTACCAAGACCGGGCTGACAAAACGCCTGGCCTATAAAATGCTCTCCATTGTAGGGGAGAAAACCTCCATGATTTATCTGGGGTGTTTTGTGGTCACCGCAGCCCTGACCCATATTATGGCCCACACCGCCGTGGCCGCCACCATGTATCCATTATTGATCACCATTTATCATATGTATGCCGATGATGATACCCCCACAAGGTTTGGTAAAGGTCTTTTTATCGGTATGGCCTATGTGGCAGGTGCTGGCTCCATTGTTACCCTTTTGGGGGCTGCCCGGGGAGCCGTTGCCCTGGGATTTTATAGGGATATCGTAGGAACGGAAATTTCTTTTTTTGATCTCAGTTACTATATGTTTCCCATTGGATGGGCCATGGTGTTTGTTCTTTGGGGCTTTTTCATGATTTTCTTTAAACCGGAAAAGAAAACCATCCCCGGTCTTAAAGAAAAAGCCAAGCGTCTGAGTTCAGAGATGGGGTCGTTGACGAAAAATGAAATTCTGGCCGCTGTTATCATTTTCTCCTGCATTGCCGTCATGTCCCTTCGTTCCTTTATTCCCATGTTGAAACCCGTGGACAAAACCGCCATAATTTTGGTTTCAACCATTTTGTTTTTTGTTCTGGGCATCCTTGATCTTAAAGATCTTGAATCCATTCCCTGGAATATTATTCTGCTCTTTGGCGGTGCCATGAGCATTGGATTTTGCCTTTGGGAAACCGGTGCGGCAGAATGGCTAGCCATCAACTGGCTTACCATGTTTCAAAATTCCCACTGGTTTGTTTTTGTCATGAGCATTGCCTTTTTTGTCATGATGATGACCAATTTTATCATGAATGTGGCAGCCATTGCCATTTCTCTACCTGTGGCCCTGGTTATTGCCCCTTATCTTGGAATTTCCCCCGAGGTGATCGTTTTCTCATCCCTGGTTGTGGCGGGTATGCCCTTTTTGCTTCTGGTGGGGGCGGCTCCCAATGCCATTGCCTATGATTCCAAACAGTTCACCACCGGTGAATTTTTTAAATACGGCATCCCGGCCAGTATTATCCTCATGCTTCTGGTGGGCGTTGCCGTGGCGGTTGTCTGGCCCCTCATGGGCATGCCCATTCTCATCCACTGATTCAAGTGTGTTGCAACACAACAGCGACCATGTCTGGGACATGGTCGTTGTCTTTTTTAATAAGAAAATGCGGCATCCTTCAAGAGTACTTTATACTTTTTTTAATC
>JASFYZ010000062.1:0-4183 GCA_045046665.1 Desulfobacterium sp. | reverse complement strand
GTTTTAAAAACCATATTTTCCACTATTGGCAGTAGCGGCATATAGGTTCAGGTATGTGCCGATTTTGTAGAATCTTCTGGTGTGTATTAGGTTGTTGTGATTCAGTCATTGCAGATAGTTTCCCCCACTGAAAACAGGATTTGAACATTGATGCTGTCAAAATTTGCCGATAAGAGAGTTGGGACTTTAAATAAGTTCTATACGCAGTCTGCGGTTGGCCAATTATTAGCGGATCAACTAGAAAATCTAAATCCAGTGAACGTGATTGATCTTGGTGCAGGAGAAGGATCGCTATCTGCGTGTATCGCGGATCGTTGGCCTTCCGCTAATATTGTAACCGTTGATAAGGACACGAAATGCATTTCAAAGCTGACAGAGGTTCTTTCTGAAGCTGGTACGAATAAGCATATTCACTACACAGCGGACGTTTTAGAAACTTCACTTGATTTTGTATCGATGCACGGCCGATTTGATTTGGCTGTTTGTAATCCGCCGTTTTTCAAGCCACCTTGGCAACGGAAATTCGCGGATGTTCTGTCAGATGTAAATCTTCTGGAATCTGTACCAGTCACTGATGTGACAGCTGAGCTGATATTTTTTGCCCAGAACCTAAAAATGTTGAAGAAAGGTGGGGTACTAGCTCTAATTACTCCCGACGGAATGATGACAGGTCTCCTCATTAATGAACCCTATGCTGCAGGCAAAGCCTCGGTAATGGTCACTGTCAATGATATTTATTCCATGGGCGGCCGTCCCCTTGGCCTTGTCAACGTTCTGGCCAGTGGTGATGAAGACCAGCGTGCCATGATCGTTGCGGGCATTGAAAAAGGCTGCCACAAGCTCCAGGTCCCCATGCTTGGCGGTCACCTTCACCCGGATGCGCCGGTATCCCACCCGTCTCTTTCCGTTGCGATTCTGGGGTCAGCCACAAAATTAATTCGTAGCCATCTGGCCGAACCCGGCGATCATCTGATCCTGGCTGTGGATCTTGAGGGAACACGCGGGTGCAAATCGGTTGTGAGCTGGGACGCAAATTCCGGGAAAACACCCGAAGAGCTGCGTTACCGGCTGGAAACCCTGCCGATGATTGCAGAAAATGATCTCTCCTATGCCGGTAAAGACATCAGCAATGCAGGAATTCTCGGCACCATTTCCATTTTTCTTGAAAACTCAGGTAAAGGAGGTAGCATTGATCTTCAGGCCATTCCGCGACCTGAGAGCATTGCCCTCAATGACTGGCTTCACTGCTTCCAGAGTTACGGGTTTATCCTGTCGGTCAAACCGGAGAACTCAGAGACGGTGATTGGCCTGTTCCAGGAAAGAAGTATCACAGCAGCCGTGGTGGGAGGGGTGGATACAACCAGTAAGGTTATGATTACCTCCAATGAAACCTCCGGGCTCCTGTTTGATTTTGACACCGATGACATCACTGGAATTCGCTATCCCGGCAATTAACGGTTGATCATGCTGGCGACAGTGGCAACACGCCAGCCAAGATTTTTCACCGTATCCATACCAAAAGTGTCTTTTTCATAGCCGTCTGGATGCCCGCCCCATACGGTTCCCCCAAAATGAAAGGTGGTATTTCCATCACCCACAATGATCATGTCCTGAATCAGCATGGCAGCGTGAATCGTATGGATGGTCGTTTCCTGGCCCCCATGCCTGAAACTGCCGACACTGATGACGCCGCCGACCTTATTTTTTAACAAGGCACCATTTCGCCGCAGCAGGACGCATCGATCCAGGAATGCTTTCGCCTGGGAGGTCATGGTTCCAAAATAAACCGGTGTCGCAATAATGAGTCCCACAACATCCGGATTTGACATCAGGGGAATAAGAGCTTCAAAATCGTCTTTCTGTGAGCATACAGGCTCTTTGGTGCATTTACCGCAGGCGATGCAGCCGTTGAATGTTAATTTTCCCAAATCAATGATATGGGTGGAAATATCGTTAAATTTTGATTCAATGCTTTCAAGACAGATTTTCATGGCAAAATGAGTCGACTGGCCCGAATGGGGGCTACAGGAGACTCCGATGATTGTTTTAGATTCTTATCTCTGATTTTCGTGTTATTTTGGCAAGAGAATCAGAAAATCTTTTTGGTTCTGGCTTGTCCAAGTTAGGCATGATGTTTCTCCTGATTAAAATGGTAAGGGTATATTCAAAAATAAGTTATCAATTTTGGGAGTTGAGTCGCCTGTCCTGGAAGGCGTTAAAATGCAGGCATATCGGGAATACGCCGAATTTTCACAACGCAGCAGGACAAGATGAATCGGCTATCAAAATATAAAATTATTTTTGAGTGAGCCCTAATGGGTCATAAATTCGACATGGAAGGAGTGTCGCCATCCAAATGCACTGCATCTGCATGATTTAGCTCCAGGCAGTGCCACCTGCCGTTTCCAAAATCCAGGCGATTGATGGCCATACGGATATTGTCGTAAACCATGGTGGATTCTGGATTCAAAGAAAGCAGATGTGATATGAAAATTTCAACGGCGGCCCCATGGGAGACCACCAATACGGTTTCGTCAGCATGTGCTTTTCCGATAGCGCCCATAACCTCCATCATCCGCTCCAGCACAATTGGCTCGGTCTCGACCTCCACGGGAAAGGGTAGCATGGGATAGTGGTCCGAGCGTTCCTGAAAAATACTGCGCCCTTCCCGGAGCCGGATATCCTGATGGATGACCAGAGATTTTTGCCTGGCCAGAGGTGCTGCTGTTTCCAGTGCCCGGCACAAATCACTGGTATACACGGCATGTATTATTTCGCGTCGGAGGTGCAAGGCAAGTGCCTTTGCCATGGCCCGACCCTCTTGATTCAAGGGGACATCCGTATGACCCTGTATCCGTTTTTCAATGTTCCATTGGGTCAGGGCATGGGTTACCAGGATAATATGAGTCATACAAAAATTTCCTTATTCCTGACGCTGGATTAATCAAGCAGAATCATCGCGTAATATTTGAATGATTTTTTTATATCCATGGCCACCGTGGTTCCGATGCCGAGATTCTTCAAAGTTCCGATAAGGTCGATGGACAGGGCCTCCACGGTTGGTCTTTTTTCCATGGGAAAACGACAATTTTCCGGATAGGCACATTTTTTACACAGCGAGCAGGCACCGCTGACGAGGCCAAAAGCCTTGTCATAGCCTTCCAAAAATAGTTGTCTCTCAAGCATGACCGTTCCCTTCCAGTAACGGACCTGACCTATTCGGTTTTTATTGGTGTCCCGGTAAAATCCACTGGCCCGTTGAGTGCCCACCAGCATCAATGCCGTTGAATATTCTTTAAGCAGATTGCGCACCTCGTTAATGTCAGGGGTTGCAGGCGGGCAGGACCAGTTGGCATTAAATTGTGTGCACCCGTATCGGCATTTCAGGTTGACCCAGTTGGCAATAACGATCTCTTTCACACTGAAAGGAATGACAGATTCAAGCCCGTATTTACTTCCATTGGTGTGCAGGCTGCGCAGCAATTCGTCAGAAATACCTTTATTGGAACGAAACGAAACAGCGGCCTGGTTATTCACGCTATGCAAATGGATTACTTTTTTTGTCTTCTCAAAAGTTTTCATATACATTTTCCTTTTGCCGCTACCGGCTTGTTATCAGGATGGTTCATTCAGCGCCTTTGGTGTCGTCATCAAGGTGCTTTGATGGCCTGTTTTCATAATTTCATGAACCGCATTGGGTGGGCATCAGTCACAGTCGCTTTTAAACCGGAGGGTTACATCTTTCAGTAATGCAAGTTCGAGCGCTGCTTCGGCAGCTTTAACCACTGCTACGGGAACAGGGCAGGCCAGATGACAGCCTGCCCGTTCTGCGTTGATAAAAATCGGATTCCTTGTTAATGGCAGAAAAAGATCCTTGATGCTGAGGTCACTGGTTGCAGCGGCAAATTTTTGAATCATTTTGCATTCAGAGCCTGAAATTTCCAGCCCTGCCATGCGTTTTTCCTTTTTCCATGCTTTCACTTGGCAGGTAAATCCGCAAATTCCAGCATCAACTGTTACGCAAACGTTATTCATCATCCACCGCTTTATCGGTTTCTGTGCGAATCCACCGCTTTTTGAATAAGGGAGTCAGAACAAATCAATTTACCTGCAAATTCAGCTGAAAAGCCGATATGTCTAAGTCTAAAAAATATAAGTGGTAAATTGAAAACTTCTGACTCCT
>JASFYZ010000061.1:0-6724 GCA_045046665.1 Desulfobacterium sp. | reverse complement strand
CAATTTTGGAGAGTCGTACGGGGAACACCCGTATCTTTGGCAAACTGCCGTTGGCTGAGTTTCTCTTTGCGGCTTTGAAAATCAATGATTTTCATGGAGGCGTCGTCTCTGGCCCATCTTATGATCAACCCCGGATTTTAAGTTCGATAACTATTTTTTGTGTTTGCCGAAGCTGGCCTCTCTTATGCGAATTTTCACCTTGATTTTTATTGAAAATGCCCCAGAAGAAATATTAAATCAGGCATTAGCAAAGATTAGATCAATTTTAAGATGATAGAGCAGCAATGGCCCCGGCATATCCCCGGTACGGTTTAAATGAAAGCACAGACCAGTTTTTACCTTTTCCCTTCCCGCTGGAAATACAGATTTTGCCAATACCTTCCCTACCTTCAAAGGGAACTGCAAAAGAATTCAAAGGGCAGCTTAATCCCTCTCCTGTCCCTTTGATAAACGCCTCTTTTTTTGTCCAGCATTCATAGAATAGATCTTGTTTTTTGTCATCCGGCGTTTTTATCAGCAAATCAACCTCTTTGGGATGGAAATAGTTTTGAGCAATGTGCAGGGAATCCGGCAAGTTGCGTATACGTTCAATGTCTACACCAATTTTATACTGATTTGAAAATGCAAAAACAGCGACTTCATGGGAGTGGGAGATGTTAAACCAGAAAGGCGCGGGCCTTGACAACACTAAAAGTTCAGGCTTGCCATTGGGACCTTTATCGAACAAAACATGTTCTGGAAGAATATCAAGATATCTGCCCAAAAGTTTTCGAAGGAGCCCGTGGGCCACCACAAAAAGGGCTCGATCTTTTTCAAAAAAAAAGCGTTCCGCCTTTAACCGTTCATTCCTGGAAAGGATTTTTTCCAGTTCTTGCAGCCTGTCCTTAAAATGGGGAACAAAGGCCTGGCAAAGATGAATTGTCACCCTCTGTAGAAAAAATGAGGGGCAATCATCCAATTGCGGATTTTCAATACGGTGTAATTTAATTTGCAAAGAGTTATCCTTTTCTCCATGATGAAACCAAGGCATCCGAACTCAAAAACTGACCGGTTCATGCATTTTTGTCAAGGGGGCTGCTGAGGATGTCAGAGACTATCGTTGTATTAAATATCAAACATAGACCCTTTTTTTTGATAGCCGTTTGTTGGCAAAAACTATATGGCAATCGCCAAATTCCGATGTCGGTCAGCAAAAAGGGCCGTGCTGAAATATCTTTCCGCTCCGTCTGGAAAAATGGTTACAATATTTTTATCATTTCCAAACAAACGCCGCATTTCAAGGGCTGCGCATACATTGGCACCAGAAGAAATTCCTACGAGGAAGCCTTGCTCACTTGCAAGGCGGCGGGTCATTTCAACCGCACTGTCATCGTCAACCTCAATGACCTTGTCGATAAGGCTGGTATCCACAATAGAGGGGACAAATCCATCGCCTATACCTTCTATCTTGTGAAGTCCCGGTTCATGGCCCAGAAGCGCAGAGGCATTTTTCGGCTCAACCGCAACAATCATGATATCAGGATTCTTTTCTTTCAGGTATTTCCCTGTTCCCATGAGTGTGCCGCCGCTTCCAAGGCCTGACACAAAAATATCCACATGGCCGTTCATACTTTTCCATATCTCCGGCCCTGTGGAGAGATAATGGGACATGCTGTTGTCATGATTGTCAAACTGATCGGGCACAAAGATGTTGTCATCTTCAATCATAATTTCTTTAAGCTTCTCAACAGCTCCCGCCACATTTTTTTCAGGGGCAGTTAAAATTAATTCAGCATTCAGTGCCCGGATCATTTTTTTTCTCTCATCGCTCATATTTTCGGGCATAATAATCCTGACATCGTATCCCTTGACCAAACCAACCATTGCAACTGCAATTCCTGTATTCCCGCTGGTTGCCTCTACTATGGACATCCCTCTTTTTAAGTTGCCTCTTTTTTCAGCCTCTTCGATAATAAAAAGGGCAACTCTATCCTTGATTGAACCTCCTGGATTCAGGTATTCTGCTTTTGCGTAGATCTTCATGTCGTCATTGCCCCCAATTCCAATCCTAAACAGGGGGGTAGCGCCTATCTGATTTAAAATTCCGTTTGAATTCATTTTAAAATTACCTCCATTTTTAGAAATGATGCATTTGTCCTTTAAGAGTCACTGCGTAGCATAAATCCGTAGAGGCATAAACGGCGAAAGATTTAAAACCAAGATCCAGAATGGTTATCTAAATAAGAACCGAAAATAGTAAGTCTGGATTTAAAAATAACGCCGAAGGTGTCGACTTTGAGAATATATGCGAATTTCTTTTTCTGCCCACATCTGGATTATTTATAACCCGAAAAAATTTGAGCCAGATTTGATGCCTTTTTTTACGGTTTCAATCCAACGGCGTTTTGATCTGGTCTGTGCCGACTGAATGATGTCCGAAAATGAAGAACCCAGAATTAAGCTCCCCAAAGGCATCGTGATAAGAAAGGATACTCTAAATGAGGCAGGATGTATAAAATGTTTCTTTTACATTCCGATGCAGGATCGGTGAGGACTTCCGACCGATCCTGCGGAAAATGGTTTCTGTTGTGGTCTTTAGAAGCGGAATACCATCTTGGTGCCGATCTCGCGGCCCTCTTCGAGAATGGTGTAGTACCCGCCGTACCCTACCGAATGATGTTCTTCGTCAAATAGGTTGTTGGCATAGAGGTATATGTCCCAGGTGGGGGTTTCATAACCGATTTTGGCGTCTACCATTACGTACTCGCCTTTCTCGTAGGTGTTTTCCTTGTCCAGGTACATTTTTCCGAATCCCTTGAGCCCGGTGCGGGCGAAAAATCCATTGGCTGATCGGTATTGGCCACCTATGTTGAAGTTCCCCTTGGGTGCAAAGGGGTTGGTGTTGCCGGAGTAATCTCCCTGGGAATCTGAAAATTCGTCGAATGTGACATCGCTGTATCCAGCGCTTGCAAACAGCGAGAGGTCCTTGGTCATCTGATAGTCGGCTTCCAGTTCAAAGCCCTTATTCGTTGCCTCAGCCGCATTGAGCATGTAGAACTCCGTGGCACTGGTAGAAGTATGGGTCTTCACGATCATATCTTCAATAGTCATATAGTAAAGGGCGGCACTGACGGTCAGCCGGTTGCCCAGGAAACTGGTTTTGGCACCGATTTCGTAGTTCCAAAGGGTTTCTTGGTCGTAGGACTTGTTTTCGAGTTTGCTGGCCAACGCGTTGAAGCCCCCAGCCCGATACCCCTTGGCTACCGTGGCGTAGGTCATGATGTCCTTGTTCCAGCGGTACGCTGCGGAGAGCTTTGGGGATATCTCATTGTAGGAATTGTCCAGCTTGTAGGCGGTAGTGATGCCCGTGTCGGTCTTGTTATCCCTGTCGTAACGCAAGCCACCTGAAATGGTCAGTCTGTCGGTCAATTTGTAGTCCATATGGGTGAACAGTCCCAAGGAGTCTGCCTCGACGTCGTGGTCGTTCCTTCCGGCATATGCGGGAAAATCCGAGATGATGTCGTTCCGATAATCGAATTCATCCTTGTCAGCATAGACCCCCAGCAACCAATTGATGCCAAAGTGACTGGCACTCATCCGGACCTCACCGGATCGGGTTTCGAACATATTTTCACTGTACACATGGCTTATGGTGCTTTGGGAAAAATCGAAGTCAGTCAGGATGTCCACCTGATGCCTTCTCTGGCTTAAAACGGTCTCGAACAGGTAGTTATTGAACCTGTATTTTGCCTTTAGGGCAGCGGTTGTGGTGTCTGATTTGTCATACCCTTGCAGGTTGGAGCTGATGGTGAGTTTTTCCGGAGCATCAATGCTGTTGATGCGCCATTCTCCGTTGTCATACTGCTGTCCTGTGAGAATCAGAGAAATATCCAACGCCTCCGCCGGAGTTAAACGCAGGTGGAGTTTTCCGTATTGGTTTTCTCTGTCGTCGGGCGTGCCGCCTAAGACATTGTTGTACATGATGCCGTCTTTTTCATAGTGCCGTGCGGCAATGCCAGCGTATAACTTATCTTTGATCAGGGGGGTGCTCGCATTCAAGGTAAGCTGGCGCTTGTTGTCCTCGCCCATTTCGGCTGAGATTGTACAACGGGGATCGTTGTCGGGCATGCGGGTGATCACGTTGATCACACCAGCCTCGGCATTCTTTCCGTAAAGAGTTCCCTGGGGTCCTCTCAGTACCTCGATTCGTTCGATGTCGGTCAGATCGGCGTCAAAACCGTTGCCGTGCAGGTATGGGACTCCATCAATGAACAGGGCGGTGGAGGTACTCATGGAATTGAGATCACCGGAAATGCCGCGTGTGACCGCTGTGCCAGCACCTTGGTTGCCCATATTGAAAAAAAGGAGATTGGGGTGGAGGTGAATACGTCCTTCACCGTTTCGATTTGCCGGTTTTCAATAGAAAACTCATTGAATACGGAAATGGAAATGGGCACATCCTGAACGTTTTCTTCGCGTTTCTGGGCTGTCACCGTCACCGCATCTAGTTCTACTGAGGGGACGGCTTCCTCAGCAAACGCCGGGGGGGGGCGAGCCACGCCACAACAATTGCAAGCAAGGTAATCGTGAATCGGTTAAAAAGTTGAATACTTCGAGAGTCGATCATCTTTTTTCCTTTTATGAAGAATAAATAAAAAAACCGAAAAGCCGAGGCTGTCGGTTGGTAACTGAAGACAAGTGAGTCCAGAGATATGCTATGAAGTGGAGCGGTCTGAAGGCTCGAAGGCAGGAGCATTTTTTCGGTAGACGAAAAGGCCGGTCATGCCGGATTCCGTCCAACCGCATTGCGTCAATCCCTTTTCCTTTAATTTTTTATCCAGCATCTCTCTGTTCATGAAGTCAAAACCGGATTTAGCCACTTTTAGCTGGAACCTTTTGCCCAGGATGGTTCGTGCTTCCAAAAAGGTCTGGCAGAACATCAGGCCGCCTGGGAGAAGAAGCCTTGCTATCTCGTCGATGGTTTTTTCAGGTATAGGAATTTGATGCAGGGCGCCGCAGATCCAGATTTCATTGAACATTTCGCCGGGAAATTTAAGGGCTTGGGCATCCGCCACGCTGAGATGCCACGTCCCCTCGGGGACGGCGGTCCTCAACATTATTTTGCAAGCGGCTTCAATGAGGTTCTCACTGATATCGGCACCGAAAATTTTCGGGACAATGCCCTCCCCCAAAAGTACTTTACACTTTTCTTGAGAGAGAATCCCTCATAACGGACACGTGCTCTGAAAAATGTAAAGCGAGAAATAAAGAATGCCAGGAACGACTCATAGAAAATTGAGCAGAATTTTTCCGATTGCTTGTAATAATAAAGCTCTTTCAGTCTGCAGAAAAAAATGATCTCCTCTGATCATCTCAAGACAGAACCCTTTTGAGGTATGATCTGCCCATGCTTCGAGTTCTTTTATCTTAGCCTCAACATCCTCTGTCCCGCCGAATACAAAAATCGGACAATCAAGCGGCATATCCTCCGAATAAACGTATGTCTCATCAACAGCAAAATCCGCCCTAAGAATTGGTAAAAACATCTCCATAAGTTCTTTGCTTTGAAGGACTGCTTCCGGTGTACCTGAAAAACGGCGCAGTTCACTCATAAACGCATCATCTGAAAGATGATGCAGGGGGTTCGGTTCCGGTATGTGCGGGGCTCGACTTCCCGAAACTATAAGGCAACAAGGAGTTATTCCCAATTTTTTACGGAGTTCACGAGCCAGCTCAAAGGCAATTCTTGCACCTATGCTATGACCATAAAAAGCAAAAGGCAAGTCAAGATAGGGAGCAAGCTCAGCGGATGCGACATCCACAAGTTCATCAAGACTGGTTATAAGCGGTTCTGAAATCCTATTTTCCCGCCCTGGAAGCTGAACTGGACACAATTGAATCCGTTCAGGAAGGCTTGGCTGCCATTGCCGAAAAACAGAGGCACCGCCGCCTGCATATGAAAAACAGAAAAGTTGGATAGCAACGTCATTTACAGGGGAGCATGATGTAATCCATGGAGTTTTTTTGCTTGCCGATAGCATTTGATATCCTTAGAAGTAGTATCTTTTTTATATTGTTGACCCGTGAAGTCTAAGTGCTCTGTTCTAATCTTGGCGAATCTGTTGAAATCACTGTTGAGCCAGATTCATGGGCCTTCTCTTTTTACAAATTTTGATATTCTGGATTGATATTGCAGGTCAACAATCCCAGGCGCAATATTAGGCTATTACTTTTAAAACTGCTACTGGGATATCTTTCGAGCCCATATCGGATTGAGAGATCAAGAAAACTGAATTGTGTTCATTACTGCAGTTAGCGGATTTGTTTTTAATTAACAATATCGCCTACCAACTTAAGTCGGGACACCCAAGGTCAGTTGGTGGGACAACGGGATCAAAAGTGCCAATAATACACGCCTGAGCTTACTCCAACATGGACGAAGCAAAACTAAGCACCATAAGTTTGAGCCCGATGCCCCATAAACTGTTCAAAGAGCCGGGGTTAGAATCAGCCCAAAGCTTGTATAGGGAGAAATAGGGGCGGTCCTGCACCTTTTTGCCATAAAAGCTATATAGCAACAGCCAAATCCCGGTGCCGATTCGCAAAAAGGGCAGTGCTGAAATATCTTTCCGCTCCATCGGAAAAAATAGTTGCAATATTTTTTTCTTTTCCGAACAAGCGCCGCATTTCAAGAGCTGCACACACGTTGGCACCAGAAGAAATTCCTACGAGGAAGCCTTGCTCA